>PWXL01000055.1 GCA_003561145.1 Candidatus Atribacteria bacterium | reverse complement strand
ATTCCCTATGCAATGTATACATATACCGAGGAAGGAACGCTCGAACTGTATACACCTTAATTTCAATAACGGAGCCGGTATAAGCCGCTATGGGGATTTTCTTCGAACAGTTGGTCAATGGACTTACCGTGGGATCCTTTTACGCCCTGGTGGCGTTGGGCTATTCCATGGTATACGGAGTAATGAAACTCATCAATTTCGCCCATGGTGACCTGTTCACCCTGGGAAGCTACCTGGGATACACTTTCCTTGTATGGGGAGCTTCCTGGATTACCGCATCAGCGGGGGTATGGTCAGGCATGGCTCTGGCCATGACGTTTGCTTTTGCCGGTATAGGAGTTGCAGGTGTTCTGGTTGAAAAAGTTGCCTACCGGCCGGTTTATCCGGCCGGTAGGCTCCCTCTGGTAGTTTCCGCCCTGGGAATGGCAATCTTTATACAAAACGGCATAATGGCCGTGTGGGGGCCCCGTTTTCAGGTCTATCCGAGTCAGCTGGTTCCTACCGTTTCCTTCGAGCTGTTCGGTCTTCCGATTACCTTCCTCAAGGCTTTCATTCTTATACTCTCTCTTTTAGTTATGGGTATTATTTATTACCTGGTGGAGAAGACCACCTTTGGGGCGGCCGTGCGGGCTTCTGCTCTCGACCGTGAGACGGCTACCTTGCTGGGTATCGACATCCGTAAGGTTATTTTCTTTGTTTTTGCTCTCGGACCGGCATTGGGAGGAATGGCCGGTGTTATGAACGGTATGTATTACCGGTCAATCCAATTCAACATGGGTTGGAATTACGGGTTGAAGGCTTTCACCGCAACAATCCTGGGGGGAATCGGAAACATTCCGGGAGCTATGATCGGAGGGCTTTTGCTTGGTATTATGGAAACAATGTTTGCTGGATATATTCCTGGAGGAGGAGCCTGGAAAGACGGCTTCTCTTTTTTGGTCCTTATCCTTGTCCTTATTTTACGGCCGACCGGCCTGGTGGGAGAAAAAGTGGCGGAAAAGGTGTGAGTCGTGGGTATAACTGAAAAGCTGGCACAGCGGATTGCTGCATCGGGGAAGCAAGAAGGAACCGTTGCCGCTTCCATTCCCCCACGCTTTTCCCTGCCTTCATGGTTTCTTCCAGGATGTGCTGTTTTGGTGGTGCTTTTCTTTCCACAGCTTCCATTTATCAGCAACTACTGGATCGATGTAGGCTTCTTCGTGGGTATTTATGGTCTCTTGGGTCTGAGTCTCAATGTAGTACTTGGTGAAGTTGGGCTGTTTGATCTCGGGCACGCAGCATTTTATGCTATTGGAGCCTACACCACAGCTATTCTCAATACCGCCTATGGAGTGCCTATTCTCCTCCTTCTTCCATTAAGTGCCATAGCCGCAGGAGTTTTTGCATATCTCGTGATGTCTCCGGTTATTCATTTGCGGGGGGATTACTTGTGCATTGTGACAATTGGTATAGGAGAAATCGTACGCATTGGCATCATCAATAACCCCTGGGGAATCACCCGGGGACCGAACGGTATCACCGGGATCGATTTTCCAGCACTCGGATCTTTTGTATTGTTTACATCCACCCACTTTTATTACCTGATCTGGATTCTCATAGGGGTCGTTATCATAGGGCTCATGAGATTACAGCGCTCCCGCATCGGTAGAGCCTGGAACTACATACGTGAGGATGCAGTGGCAGCCCAGGCAACCGGCGTGGATGTACGTTCGTATAAACTTCTTTCTTTTGTGTTGGGGGCTGCGCTGGCCGGGGCTACCGGGAACATTTACGCTTCGAAGATGATGATCGTTTCCCCCGAAAGCTTTTTATTTATGGAGTCAGCCCTTCTTTTTTGTATCGTACTTTTAGGTGGGTTAGGCTCTATTCCGGGAACATTGCTGGGAGCTGTTGTTATCGTCGTATTTCCAGAGGTATTCCGCCAGTTTGCCCATTTCAGGTTACTTTTTTTCGGACTCGCGCTCATGTTCATGATGGTGTTTCGTCCGGGTGGCATTCTCCCCAGGAAACGGGAAGGTATGGGTTTTCAAGGACTGGGGATTCGTACTCTGCCCAAAAATGACGATGACTTGGTGGAGCAGGGAAAACAGCTGGTAGAGCAAAAACTCCACCCTTTCTTGAGAGAGGATCTTCAAAGTGGAGCAGCTCTTCTTGAAACCAGGGACATTACACTCCGGTTTGGTGGCCTCACCGCGGTAAACGCATTCAACATCTCCGTGAAACCGGGTACCATTACAAGCTTGATTGGACCCAACGGTGCGGGAAAGACCACGCTTTTTAATGTCATAACCGGCATCCATAAGGCAGCGGAAGGTTCCGTGAGTTTCCGGGGGGAAGAGATCACAGGCTTGCACCCTCATACCATTGTGAAAAAAGGGATTGCCCGTACTTTTCAAAACATTCGGCTTTTTTCCGCTCTTACCTGTATAGAAAATGTCATGTCAGGTCCGCACTGTCATGGCAGCAGCGGAACCTGGGCGTCCGTATTTCGGACAGCTTCCCAGGGAGAAGAAGAGAAAGAAATCGTTGAGATATCTTCTTACCGCTTGCACCAGGTAGGGTTGTGGGAATCACGTAATGAGTTGGCCCGTAATCTGCCATACGGAAAGCAGCGTTACCTTGAAGTAGCCAGGGCACTGGCGTGTAGCCCACGCTTGCTCATTCTGGATGAACCTTCGTCAGGACTGAACGACAGGGAATCGGAAGACTTGATGGAATTGTTGCGGGATCTTACGAAGGAAGGATTTACCATACTGCTCATCGAGCACGATATGAACGTGGTCATGGGAATCTCAGACCGGGTGAGCGTAATGGATATGGGAAGCCTGATTGCTGAGGGATCTCCCTCACAAGTATACAATGATCCCAGGGTTATTGAAGCGTATTTGGGTAAAGAAGAAGATGAATATGAGTAAGCAGGAGACATTATTGGCGGTGGAAAATTTGTGGATCTCCTATGGAGCGGTAGAAGCCTTGCGCGGAGTGAACGTGGAACTGGGAGCAGGAGATATTGTTGCGGTGCTTGGGGCAAATGGTGCGGGCAAGACGACCCTGCTGAAAGCTATTTCAGGCTTGCTCAAGATAAAACAAGGCCGGGTTCTCCTTGAAGGGAATGACCTTACCCGGTACTTACCCTTTGAATTGGTGGGATTGGGAATTTCCCACGTGCCGGAGGGAAGAAGAGTTTTTGCCACCCTTACGGTGGAAGAAAATCTATCATTGGGGGCATACGGGGTGAGAAAACTTCCCGCAGGCCGTGAGACTGCTGTAAGAAGAGATTGGGTCTTTGAACTTTTTCCAATTCTAAAAGATCGGCGGCGTCAGTTGGCTGGAACGCTGTCGGGGGGGGAGCAGCAAATGTTAGCTATAGGGCGGGGGCTTATTTCACGGCCCCGGCTGCTCTTGATGGATGAGCCTTCCCTGGGGCTTGCTCCCCGCATTGTGCAGGATATTTTTCGTGTGATTCGCCAAATCCACCAGGAAGACCGGGTTTCAATTCTGTTGGTCGAGCAAAATGCCCGAAAAGCCCTGGCCGTCGCCGGGTACGCGTATATCCTGGAAACAGGCAATGTCCCTATTCAGGGAGAAGCACGGGCGCTCAAAGACGACGAGAGGGTAAAATCCGCATACCTGGGAGGTTCGGGAGTCAAGCGATAATATCATTTTTTGGAGTAATGTGGGCCGGGGAGGTGTGCTTTGGACGCTAAGGACGACCAGAGGCTCTTGGCCTCGCTACTCGATACGATACATGTGAAACGGGGAAATGCCGAGTTCTGTTCGAGGCTGGGAGTGCGTTTTTCAGCCTTGCAGAAACTGTTTTTCCTCCTGTATGGTCAAAGAAATGATACCTTGTACTGGTACACAGAGCTGATTCGTCTGCTTCATAAGTCCTACCTGCAAAGGCCCACAGAACTTAGAAATATAGATCGCCGGCGTGAACGGCACCCGGAGTGGCTATTAAGCGAACACCTGGTTTCCTATATGCTCTATGTTGATCGTTTTGCCGGTGATCTCGTAAAATTGCAATCAAAAATTCCCTATTTCAAGGAATTGGGAGTGAATCTTATACACCTGATGCCCCTTTTGCGCTGCCCCCAGCGGGATAACGACGGTGGGTATGCTGTCAGTAATTACCGTGAGGTAGAGCCCCGCTTAGGGACCATGCAAGATATCCGGAGCCTTGCATCAATGCTTCGCAGAGAGAAGATGTTCCTTCAGCTTGACCTGGTGGTCAATCATACGTCGGATCAGCATGAATGGGCTCGACGTGCCCGTGAGGGGGAAAAGGAATACCAGGATATGTATTTCATATATGATGACCGTACCATTCCTGAATGCTTTGAGGAGAGTTTGCCGGAGGTTTTTCCTCTCACTGCTCCCGGAAATTTCACCTATGTCCCCCAAATGGGCAAGTGGGCAATGACTGTTTTTCACAATTACCAGTGGGATCTCAATTACACCAACCCCCGCGTGTTTTTGGAAATGCTGAAAAACCTTTTTTTCCTTGCCAACCAGGGGGCGGATGTCCTGCGCCTTGATGCGGTACCGTATCTCTGGAAGCGGCTGGGGACTCATTCACAAAACCAGCAGGAAGCACACTGGATCTGCCAACTATTTCATGCGTGTACCAGGGTGGTATGTCCCGGAGTGTCATTGGTTGCCGAAGCCGTCGTTGAACCAAAAGAAGTTGTCCGTTATTTTGGAGAGGGCGAGAATAAAGGTGCTGAATGCGATATGACATACCATGTTCTCTTGATGGTACTTTTGTGGGATGCTTTGGCTACAGGGGAAAATGCAGTTTTCCTACGGTGTTTGCAGAGTTTACCGGATGTTCCTTCTCATGCCACCTGGCTCACGTATCTCCGCTGTCATGATGATATCGGCTTGGGGTACGATGATGAGGATCTTCGTTCTTTAGGGATTGATCCGTCTCTGCACAGGCGTTATATGGTGGATTTTTATAGTGGCCGCTATCCCGGCTCTTTTGCAAGCGGAAAAATATTTATGGAAAACCCCCGGACAGGCGATGCCCGCATCTCTGGAACAGCCGCATCGCTTACGGGACTCGAAAAAGCTCTTACTACTGGGGTTACAGAAGATGTGGATCGTGCAATACAGCGACTTTTACTGCTGTATGGTTTGGCCATGTCTTTTGGTGGGGTTCCCATTATCTATGCAGGAGATGAAGTAGGATATTGTAATGATTATGCTTCCTTGGATGAAGAGGCAGAAAAAGCTGATAACAGGTGGATCCACCGGCCCCGCATACGCTGGGATACAGTGGAGCGCAGAAAGGTAGCAGGAACAGTGGAAGAGCGAATATTTCGCGGAATGCGCCGCATGATTCGGGTTCGCAAGGAAACAGGGGAATTTTCATTCCGTGCCCGGAGACGCTTTATTGATACCGGTGACTCCCGCATACTGTGTTTTCTGAGGTCTCTTGAAAGGCGGCACACCATGGTGTTGGCCAACCTGAGTGATACTTTTGGAAAAGTAGACCCTTTACTGTTCCATTGGACAGGATTGACAGGAAAAGTGGTGGATCGCCTGGGTGGCCGTGAACTTTTGCCTGTGGGAAACACCTTGATTATACCGCCCTACGCGTTATATTGGATTACCCGCTCCTAAGTGAGCAGTTGTATCTCTCCAGTATTTACAAAAGGTGCAAATATTTTGAGTGGTAGGCATCTCGCATATTATACAAGAGCGGAGTCGGGTCTCTGCCTCCGGATGGCCGCTGAATACATGAACATTGCGCACATATCCCTCATAGAAAGCACGCCGTGTTCCGGGAGATTGTTCCTCTATCCCCTGTAGGACCTCATGATAGCGCTTGAATTTTGCTTCTCGAGAATGTGGACATGTGCTTTGTACCCTTTGGATTTTTTGTATCGATGTATAAGTGACGATTTCTTCTTCAGACAGAAGAGCAAGCGGTTTTATTTTTTTTAAAAAATTTCCCTGTGGCGGAAGACAGGGTACACCCTTGTTTAAAAAACGCACTTTCCAGCGCATAATATTGGCCAGCAGAGCGGTGGAAAGGTCATCCAGGTTGTGACCTGTTGCTACAACATCCATACGGTGCTTCAAGGCAAGGGAGTTCATCAGGTATCGCTTGGTCATGCCGCAAAATGAGCAGAAACGATCAAAATGTTTTCCAGCTTCCTCCATATTTTTCTCGAAATTGTCCCGCAGGGAAAAGAGAACAAGAGGCAGGTTGCGCTCTGCGAAAAATTTCTGGGTGACATCCAGGGAATTATCCGAGAACTTGTTTTCATCTATACCCAGGTCCAGGTGTACACCCGTAACCGAGTATCCCAGTCTTGACAAGACATCAACGGCAGTGAGAGAGTCTTTGCCTCCCGACACTGCTACCATGACTTTCTCTCCAGCTTCAAGCATGTGATAACGCTTGATAGCTTTTGCTACCAGGCGGAGAAAAAAATTGTCAAAGTGCCTGGGGCAAAATTTACTGTTATGAGCAGGAAGCTTGATTATGGCGGCTTCCTTGCACACGGTACATTTCACAAGTGTATCACCCCTTTGCCCCGAAAATGACGGTCTGTTTGAGTGTTGGTGTGGTTTCATTCTGAATTCTCCTTTTTATAGTAACGGATTCTCGCGTGCCGGGAAAGAAAAACAGAAAATAAATGTTTTGTTCAGTCTAAGAAAAATTGCCTGAAAGTTATAAAAGGGCGACAATATTGATTGCAGGGGGTACAATGTGTGAAACAAGCCAGGAAGGAGGTACACAAGCTATCATGAAACGCAAGATATCTATGCCGTATTGGTGTGTGGGAAATCCCGTTGGTGACCCCTTCGGACCCGGTATATTGGGGAGGATAAGTTCCCTTGAAGTAACCGATCTCCTCGTAGAGGCACACAGGGAGGGGCTCATCGATTTTTCAGCCGGTCATGACTGTGACCTGGTGCCCTGGGACCCCTCAAAAAATTATGATGACCGGGATGAAAAGAGTACGACCTTCCAGACTTTGAGCGCTATCAAGGAAAAGCTGGATAGAGCCGGTATCCAATTCAAGATGATCTCATGCAATCTTCATTCGGATCCAATTTTCCGTAACGGTGGTATATCAAACCCCGACCCCCGTATCAGGGTGCTGGCGTCACAGAAGGTAATGCGGGCTTTGCGCATAGGTCACTTTCTGGGAGCAGAATACTATACCTACTGGGTTGCAAGGGACGGCTTTGAATGCCAGTTTTCGGTACCCTGGGAACAAACGTACCGTTTCCTTTCCGATGGGCTGGATTTAGTAAGCGGGTATGTACAGGAAGAAAATCTCGGTTACCGGGGAGGAACGGTAGAATATAAGCCAAACGAACCACGTGGTGAGAGTTTTCTCCCTACCGTCGGTCATTCACTTGCCCTCATTGCGCGCTTACAGCGGCCTGATTTTTGGGGTGTCAATCCCGAGGTACTCCAGCACGACCAGATGACCGGTCTTACCTCAATCGGAGCGGTAGCTTTCGCTGCTGCGGCTGGTAAACTGTTTTTTATCCATGTAGGGAACCAGAAGCCAAACCAGTTTGATAACGATAACCCTCCCCTGGTTGGCATGGATGGAATAAAAGAATTTGTAAGCATCCTGTATGTGCTGGAAAGAATGGGGTGGGAAGGGTACATTGAATTTGACAATCATCCTTTGCGAACCGATACCGCCCCAGGTGGGGAGAACCGGCTGAATGTCAGGCGTGACTACATCCGCCTGGCTGTTGAATCCTACAGGGCAGCGGAGGCGAAGGCCGAAGAGCTTGCCGGGGATGAAAACATACAATCCGCGCAACGGAAAATTTGGGAGACAGATCCACGAGCGGAAGAAGTGCTGGCAAGTGGATCACCATCTGCAATAGCCTCCTATCAGTGTGATTACCAATCATTGGTAAGAGAACGGTTGGGCATAGGCGAGCTTGACCTCCTGGTTGCGCGCCGCCTGTTCGGGCAATAAAGGATTTTTTATCATAAACAAAAGGGGTTCAGGTTCCAGGGCCGTTTCTCAGCGCTTGGTGTGTTCCCCATGGCAGAAGAAAAGACAACCATATGGAAAACCCTCTATATATAGAGGGTTTTCCATATGGTTGTTCAGCATCTTAAGACCGGTACGAGTTCAAGGCAATACTTCAGTACATTGGGCCAGGACACGGGCTGGTGAACCGGAGCCTCCCTCGACGGGCAAAGGACCGATAAAAAGGGTAAAGTTTCGCGCAGGTAAATGTTCGAGGTTGGCGAGGTTTTCCAGGTGATAGCCGCCTCGTTTGAAAAGAGCGGTATTTGAACGGAGATCATCAGTACAACCTGGATCGATTCCGTGTGTATCGATACCCAACCCGAGGCATTTTCGTTCCTCCATGAGGTAGATGACCGCTTCTGTGCTGAATCCAGGAAAGTGCATGGATCCATCATGGGAAAATCCGAAATATTTTGACGGATCAGCCCACTTTCTGCTCCAGCCGGTCAGGACTAAAACATAGGAACGAGGAGGAATCGAGCCGTATTCGCTCTCCCAGGCGTTGATATCTACCACGGCCAAGGTATAATCCGGGTTGAGGGTACACGATTGGCGAATGTCCAGTACCACTCCGGGAGCGATCAGATCTTCCGGCGGAACCCTCTCGACGGTCAGTCCATCGGCGAGACAGTGCGCCGGAACTCCGAAGTGGGTTCCGGAGTGCTCACCAAGAGATATCTTCTTCAATAGGTAGCCTTCTTTTTCAATCGTGGCTATGGTGGTTCTCTCAAGTTGTGGATCACGCGGCCAAACAGGCATAGCGGGGCGTATCATTTGTGTAAGCTCTATTGTCCGCACCTTGTCCCCCTCTCTTCGCTCTACATGCCAGGGAAAGAAAGACGTTTTTCGAGAGTTTTCAGAAGCTTATTGGCTACTGATACCATGATCAGGTAAATAATTCCTACCACGATGAAGGTTTCAGTAAAGCGGAAGAAGCGTGCTGCGACAATTTTACCTGCACCGGTTACTTCAATGTAGGCGATGATGTGAGCGAGCGAGGTATACTTGATAAGATATATTATCTCGTTTCCAACACCGGGGAGTGCACGGCGAAAAGCTTGGGGGAGAACAATGAAAAAAACACCTTGCCATCGTGTCATGCCGAGAGCCTGGGCTGCGGTCATTTGGCCTGCTTTGACTGACTGGATGGCTCCCCGTATATACTCTGAGCTGTAGGCACCCATGCAGAGAATAAAACCCAGCACCGAGGTGGAAAAGGGGGTTAATGAAATACCAAGCGGAGGGAGCCCGAAATAAATCATGAAGAGAAGGAGGAGAAGAGGTGTGCCCTTGAAAAAGAGTACATATGTCCTGCACAGAAATGCCAGTGGTGAGTTTCCATATACCCGTCCGGTGGCTACAAGGATTCCGACGATAAGTCCAAAGGGGACCGACATGAATATAAGCCTGAGTGTCTTTCCCCATCCTTCCCACAGGGCTGGAAGCAGATTGTTGTGAATGAACTGCAGGCTATCTATCATCCTGTTCCTCGGCATACAGTTCCGTCATTTTTTTTATGAACCTGCGGGTCCGATCAAAACGAGCCCGGGTGAACATCTCAGCCGGTGGTCCGCTTTCCAGGATCTTGCCTTCATCCATAAAAAATATTTCATTTGCCGCCCAACGCGCAAAACCCATTTCGTGAGTGACCACGACCATGGTCATTCCTCCCCGGGCAAGCCGCCGCATGACATCCAGCACCTCTCCAGTTAATTCTGGGTCAAGCGAAGATGTCGGTTCATCGAAGAGCATCACCTCGGGATCCATGGCCAGCGCACGGGCAATGGACAATCTTTGGGATTGCCCTCCGGAAAGCTCTGCCGGGTAAGAATCAGCTTTGTCAACCATTCCGACCCGGTTGAGTTCCTCCATGGCTTTTTCCCGGGCTTCCTTACGGGTCATCCGCTTCACCTTGAGGAGCGATATTTCAACGTTGCGAACGGCTGTGAGATGGTCAAAGAGAAAGAAATTCTGGAAAACCATTCCCATCTTCTGGCGGTAAAGATTAATTTTTCCATGAGAATGGACGATTTCTATTCCGTTAAGAAAGACGTTGCCCCGGTCAGGGGCAGTCAACTGGTTTATGCACTTCAGCAGAGTACTCTTACCAGTGCCGGAGGGGCCGATAAACACCTTGGTTTCTCCTTTTTGGACTTCGAAGGAAACTCCGCGCACCACTTCCAAGTTACCGAAGGACTTATGAATATCTTGAATTTTAAGGACCGGTGTATTTGTACTCATTATTGTTCTTCTCTTCCGAAGCCGGGTATACGGATAAAATTTTCAATCATGTGGAAAAGGCGAATTCCACCGAAGTTAAGCAAGATGAAAATCAAGGCACAGGTGAAATAAATGGGCATCGGCTGATACGTACGGGTAACCATTTGGTTTCCCCTGGTAAGGATTTCCATGACTCCGATGGCATACGCAACGGAAGAGTCGGTAAGCAAAATCGGATATTCGTTTGACCAACCGGGTAAGGCCACCCTCATGGCTTGTGGGAGCATGATGTTCCAGATAGCTTTTCTTTTACTCATTCCCAGGGAGCGGGCAGCGAACATCTGCCCCTCCCCAAGCGAAAGAAAGGCTCCACGAAAAATCTCGGTTTGGTATGCCGCGCTGCGTAAACCAAGGGCAACAGCAGCGACAAAAAATGGCGAGAGTCGGATGCCCAGCATGGGAAAGACACCAAAAAAGAAGAGGAAGAGAAGCACCAGGTT
>PWXL01000027.1 GCA_003561145.1 Candidatus Atribacteria bacterium | reverse complement strand
GGAAATATGGGAAATACCAGAAAACAGGAGGGTATGCGCTTTCTCCCTTTGCTGGTTTCACTTCCCATGGTAAACAATTATTACTGCATACGGGAAATTGATCTGAGGTATAAGCAAGGCAGGAGTTTTCCCGCAGCAGCCCGAACTCATCTATCAATATCGTGGTATAATAACCATGATCGCATTAAAAAAAGAAGGGATTTTTGGCCTACTGGCACACTATGCAGTCAGTGGTTAAGGAAGGCCAAATGTCAGTAATAATAAGGAAAGAAAAAGCATTGAAGGAGGTGATTATGAAAAAACCTAAGCGTGAGTGTTCAAACGTACATGCAGTGTGAGGGAGTATTATGAACATCTTGATAAGGGGAGGGGTGTTTGAATGCGTAATGTATTGATAGTATTGGTAATGTTGTGTGTAGTGTGTTTCGTTGTATCACCAGGTTTTGGCCAAGTTCTTCCTCCAGAAGTCCCACGAGAAGATGCACTCATCCTTCACTATCTCTTCGCTCCCCATCCTATCCCGGGTAACTGGAACTGGTGGGCCGGGTGGAGAACTCAAAATTGTGGACTGCACCAATTCGTGACTGACGCGCTGTGGAGTCTCAACCCCAACGTTGTCGAAGGGGGGATTATCGATGCACTGGCTGCGGAACCCCCCATATACAATGATGACTTCACCCAGTTGACTATAAAGTTGAGGGAAGGCATCTACTGGAGCGATGGGGTTGAATTCACCGCCCACGATGTAGTTTTCACCATCCTGACCAGCAGGGATACTCCAGGAATTGATTTTCACGGCCAGATGCAGGATGTGGAGGATGCGTATGCTGTTGATGATTACACTGTAGTTGTCGATTTGGAAAAACCGAACAGCAGGTTCCATACCGCTTTCCTGGAAAGGTGGAACGCTCTCCGTCCCATGCCAAAACACATTTTCGAGCAGGTGGATGATGTGTTAGCCTATGAATTCCATCCTCCGGTGAGTCTTGGCCCGTATGTATATATGGCCCATGATACAGCCGGTTACTGGGTGCTTTGGCAAAAAAGGGATGATTGGGAAAGAACGGTCACCGGAAAACTTTTCGAAGAACCGAAACCCGAATACGTGCTGTTTATCTCCCCGGGTCCGGCGGAAACGCAGATCATGGCTATGTTGAGACACGAGCTTGACGTGGTGCAGGGCACCGCGGAGCAGATGCTTATCCTGGTCGAGCAGGGTGATACTACCAGGGGATATCGCGATACATGGCCGTATATCGATCCGCGAGATATTTCCACCAGGGGACCTTCTTTTAACCATCTTGTATTTCCTTATGACAACAAAGAGGTACGCTGGGCTCTCACCTTAGCGATTGACATAGTGGAAGTTTCAATCTTTACCTATGATGGGATGGTGGCCATGACGCCGGGGCTCCCTCTGGTAGTGAGCCAGGGCTTCTACGATGATTATTTTGTGGCACTGGAACCGTGGTTGGAAGAGTTCACTTTGGATTTGGGAGACGGCAGGACCTTCAAGCCCTGGGATTCGGAGGCGCCTTTCCGGTTGCTGGAGTGGGGGCAGGAGGAGTATGAGGTTGATATCGATCCCGAGGATGAGGTAGCGGTTAGGTTAACGATGGGCTACGGCTGGTGGAAATATGCCCCGGATGTAGCGGAAGAACTCCTTGAAAACCAGGGTTTCTCCCGTGATCAGAATGACATGTGGCGGCTGCCTGACGGGAGTCCATGGCAGATAACGATGGTTGCGAGCCCGGATACCACGGATATGGGCTATATTGTCGCAGAAGGGGTAGCGGAGCAGTGGAAAAAATTCGGCATTGACGTAATCTTTACCCCGTCTCCGGCCCATGCCTCGCTCAATCTTTATGGTGAATTTGACGTATACGCCACAAGCCATGGTTCATTCGCGGGAGAGCCTTGGGGGCTTCATCCGGATCTGCACCGGTGCTTCAACGCGCTCCGGTGTGATTTCGTTAAGCCTGTGGGTGAGATGACTCTCGGGTGGGGAGGACGCTGGTGTGACCCTCGAGTGGATGAAATTGTCGCGGAATTGGAGTTGACCCCATGGGAGGACGAGGAGCGGATAATCGAACTCGGGTTAGATGCTTTAAAAATCAGCATCGAAGAGATGGTTGCTGTTCCACTCTTCAACTGCCCGATTACTATCGTTTTTGACGAATATTACTGGACGAACTGGCCCAGCCCGGAGAATGATTACGCCCGCAGTGACAACTTAACCACCTGGCCTCAGTTGAAGTATATTCTGCACCAACTTGAACCTACCGGGCGTAATTGAAGCCTTAATTGAAGCCGTATGACACTGGGGCAGGGTGGCTGCCCTGCCCCAAATTGGCTTTTTTCGGACAATGGGTTGAGTCTGTATGTGGGAGAAGCGGAGACGATGTATGTAAAAAAACTTGATGATGAGGAGGTGGAGTGAGGTAAGGGATGAACATTGTAAGAGGATATCTTATCCCAAGGCTCATACAGTATGTGCTTGTCACTTTTTTGGGGCTATCCTTTGCTTTTTTGCTTCCACGCCTCATGCCGTTAGATCCCGTTGAACAGCAGATCGCCCAATATCAGTCTTTTGGAGTATACATACCACCCGAGCAATTAGAGCAAATCATAACAACCTTGCGGCAGCTCTATGGTCTCGAGGGGACGCTTTTGCAGCAGTATGCCGGGTTTTGGGGGAGATTGTTTGCGGGAGATTTTGGACCCTCACTTGCTCAATATCCAGCGTCCGTTATCCATCTGATAAGGCGGGCCCTTCCCTGGACCGTAGGTCTTCTTCTCCTTACCACGGTGCTAGCCTGGCTTATAGGGACCCTTGCAGGAGGGATGGCAGGGTATTACCAACGCAGCCGTTCGATGAAGGTCTTAGATGGTGTTGCCATGGTTGTAAGACCGCTCCCATATTACATCATGGCTCTTCTGCTTCTTATTCTATTAACATTTATTGTTCCCATCTTTCCAATGAGCGGCGGTATAGGAATCGGCAGAATACCCTCTTTCACTCTTGAGTCAATAAAAAGTATCCTCATGCATGGAATTCTTCCAGCGTTGACACTTGTCATCGTTGGTGGCGTGATCAGTTTTCAGTCAATGAAACTTATCGTCCAGGGTGTCCGTTCGGAGGATTACGTGGTGTACGCGAAGGCTGCAGGAGTAAAAGAAGGCACTATCGCGTACCGGTATGTCATCCGCAACGCGATGCTGCCCACAATCACGCAACTGGGGCTGAGTTTCGGCCAAATCTTTTCAGGTGCGTTAATCACCGAGATTGTTTTTTCTTACCCTGGGATAGGGTGGTTGCTGTATAACGCTACTATGAATGGGGATTACAATTTGATCATGGGGATCACTTGTATCTCCGTGGTTGCGATCACGACATCGATTTTAGCGCTTGATCTTCTTTACCCTCTGGTTGACCCGAGAGTACGATATAGATAAGGAGATTCCCATGAGTGTGTTTCGCGAGTTTCTTCATGATAACAGATTCGCCGTTGCCTTTCTTTTGCTTTGCCTCCTCTTGTTCCTCGTGATTCTTTCAATCTTTTCTCCATACCATCCCCGGCGCATGTACCAGGTGCCCCGAAGCCTCCCGCCTTCCTGGGAGCACCCTTTGGGTACCAACCGGCTGGGTCAGGATGTATTTTGGCAGCTCACTTTTGCCGTAAGAAACACCCTGACCATCGCGCTTATCGCCTCGTTAACTTCTCGTTTCATTGCCATCCTTGTCGGGATGGTAGCCGGCTACAGGGGGGGGATGGTCGATCGGGTGTTGATGACCCTGGGAGACATTACCCTGGTATTGCCTATTCTGGTTGTCCTTATTCTTGTTTCCTTAATCCTGCGGGATTGGGTGAGACAACTTACAAACCTGGGACTCTTGCTTGCGTTCTTCGCGTGGGCTTGGGATGCCCGGGTGATCCGGTCGCAGGTCATGAGTCTGCGGGAGCGGGAATTCACTTTTGTTGCCGTGCTCTCCGGTATGGGGACCTTCAGGCTTGTTTTGAAACAATATATGCCATTTGTCCTGCCCGTGGCGTTCACAACGCTCATCAACAACATGTCTTATGCCATAGGAATGGAAATTACCCTGGCATACCTGGGGTTGGGAATAGACCCGTCAGTCCCGACGCTTGGCACAATGCTGCAGGCGGCGATTTACAGACAGGCGCTCTTTCTCAGGCTGTGGTGGTGGCTCTTTACGCCAATCGTTACAGCCATCTTGTTATTCATCGCACTGTACTGGCTCTCGCTCAGCCTGAGCGAATACCTCGATCCGAGAGCCCGCATCCAGAGGATTGGGCTGCGGTGAAAGAGAACAGGGGATATATTTTAAAAACTGAACACCTGAAGACATTTTATGTCCTCCACACCGCTGGGAAACAGGTGGTGGTGAAGGCAGTCGACGGTGTTGATCTCAAGTTCCGTAAGGGTGAGGTATTTGGTATAGCCGGCGAAAGCGGGTGCGGAAAAACTACCCTGATGAAGGCACTCTTCGCTAACGTCGAACCTCCCTTGCGGATGTTCGGGGGGAAAGTATTGTATCAGGTGGATGGACGGGATGTCGATGTCGTATCGCTGCGTCCGAAGGAGAAGCAAAGGCTTAAGTGGAAGTTTATTTCCTATGTTCCTCAAGGTTCAATGAGCATACTCAATCCCGTTATGAAGGTAAAAAGAACCTTCAAAGACTTCCTGGAAAGCCATGTAGGGAGAAAAGAAGAGAAAGAAACTTTACACATTACCAAAAGGCACTTTGCGGAGCTCGGCCTGCCGCTCAGGGTTTTAGAGTGCTATCCTCACCAGCTCTCCGGCGGGATGAAGCAGAGAGCGACGATCGCCCTGGCTACACTCTTGCAGCCTGATATTATATTAGCTGATGAGCCTACAACCGCCCTGGACGTAGTGGTGCAGCGGGGGGTTATTCAACTCCTGAAAGACATCCAGGAGAAACTGGACAGTACACTGGTTCTCGTTACTCATGATATGGGAGTGCATGCCAATATAGCGGACAGGATAGGGATCATGTACGCGGGGAAAATGGTGGAGGAAGCGGGTACTGAGGAGATTTTTGAGAACCCGCTTCACCCTTATACCACTTTCCTTATAAAGTCCGTGCCCAGGTTTGAAGATAGAGCAACGAGAGAAAGCGCTCCAGGGAATCCGCCTTCACTCACGGATCTTCCCACTGGCTGCGCCTTTCACCCACGGTGTCCGCACGCGTTTGGTCTTTGCAGGGAACGAGTGCCGGAATTGTTTGATTGTGAAGGCCGCCGCAAGGCTGCCTGTTGGCTGGTAGGAGGCAAAGATGGAGAGACTGCTTGATGTGAAGAACTTGACAAAGGTTTTCTCCGTCGGAAGTGTCGTTTCAAAGCTAAAGATCACCGCTGTTGAAAATGGTTCATTTTATATAAAGCCGGCTGAGGTATTCACCCTGGCTGGGGAGAGCGGGTGCGGAAAGACGACTACAGCAAAGATCATAATGGGGTTTGAAGAACCAACCTCAGGTGAAATCACCTTTAAGGATAAGCCCGTCTCGGGGTGGAAACACAAGCGGAACGATTTCATAAAAGATGTACAGGCAGCTTTCCAGAATCCCTTTGAAACCTTTAATCCTTTACGGCCGGTCGATGAATTCTTTTTCGAAACCGTTTACAATCATCGGGTTGTCCGGGATAAAAAAGAAGCCGTAAAGCTGATCAACTCAAAACTCCAGGCCGTCGGACTTTCCTTTGAGGGCATTGCCGGCAGGTACCCAAATGAGCTTTCAGGCGGGCAGCTTCAGCGGGCCTCCATAGCCCGGAGCCTGTTGACAGATCCTTCATTATTGATCGCTGATGAGCCCGTGTCTATGGTTGACGCCTCCCTCAGGATTTCTATCGTGAACTTGTTCAAAAAACTCAAAGAAGACTTAGGACTCAGCGTGCTCTACATCACTCATGATCTCGCTACCGCATACTATGTGAGCGATCGTATAGCCATCATGTTCAGGGGAAATATCATAGAAATGGGACCCGTAGAAGAAGTGCTTAATAACCCCAAACATCCCTACACCAAGCTGCTCAGGAAGTCTGTTCCCGAGGCCGATCCACGAAAAAGGTGGAGTAAAAAAATCAAGCTATCCGATGTCGAGTACGAGGAATATCTCCTGGAGGGCTGCAAGTTCGCCGGTAGATGTCCTGAAGCAGCAAATGGATGTAAAAGTGAGGTACCGAAAGACTTCTACGTAGACGGTGTCATGGTGAGGTGCCATAAGTACGTTAGAGAAAGCTCGTAGTCAAAAACAAGACTGGTACAAGCTCCATTGAAGTCATTGAGGAGTGAGGAGCATAGAAAGAAAGGGGAGGAAACACATGCTTGGAGTCTGCTACTATCCGGAGCACTGGAGTACAGAGCAAGTACAGAAAGATATTCACCTCATGCGTGAATTGGGTATTCATTTTGTGAGAATGGGTGAATTCGCCTGGAGCAGAATAGAACCAAAACCCGGTCAGTTCGAGTGGCGCTGGTTGGATGAGGTATTGGAGCTGGTGGATCATGCGGGAATGAAAGCGGTGCTTGGCACTCCCACGGCAACCCCTCCAAAATGGCTCATTGACCGCAACCCTGACATTCTTCCAGTGGACAAAGAAGGACGAAGACGAAAGTTTGGCTCAAGGAGGCACTATTGTTTCTCCAGTCCTGCGTATCGGGAAGAGGTACGAAGGATTGTAGAAGAAATGGCGAAGCGTTATGGGGAGCACCAGGCCCTAGCAGGCTGGCAAACGGATAATGAATATGGTTGCCATGATACCGCAAGGTGTTATTGTCCGAGGTGTCAAGAAGCTTTTCAAGAGTGGCTCAAGGAACATTATGGGACGGTGGAGACACTTAACACCGCCTGGGGAGCTGTTTTCTGGAGCCAGGAATATGGATCGTTCGAGGAAGTTGAACTCCCCAACTTGACGTCAGCGGATCCCAATCCCTCTCATTATCTTGATTACTACCGGTTTGTTTCCGACCAGGTCAGGAACTTCAACCGGATTCAGACAAATATTCTTCGCGAGCTCTCGCCTGGACGTTTTGTCACGCATAATTTCATGGCGTTTTTTACCGATTTTGATCACTTTGCCCTTGGTGAAGATCTGGATTTCGCAACCTGGGACAGTTACCCACTGGGTCATACCGAAGTTTTTCTTGCTCAACCGGAATTGACGAGGCGATACGCCGGAACCGGACATCCCGATATACCGGCTTTTCACCATGATCTCTACCGCAGTATAGGCCGGGGGCGGTTTTGGGTCATGGAACAACAGCCCGGCCCCGTGAACTGGGCTCCGAGTAATGTGTCCCCGGCACCGGGAATGATAAGGCTTTGGACATGGGAGACGTTGGCACATGGCGGTGAAGTTGTTTCTTACTTCCGGTGGCGACAGGCTCCTTTTGCCCAGGAGCAGATGCATACGGGTTTATTTCGTCCCGATTTCTCTCCTGATGTGGGTTTTTACGAGGCAAAGCAAGTGGCCGGGGAACTGAAAGCAGTCGAGTTACCTCACACTCAAAGAGCTCACGTTGCGTTGATCGTTGATTATGAAGCGGCCTGGGTGTACGAAATTCAACCTCATGGTAAAGGAGTCAGTTATGCCGGCCTGGTATTTCATTTTTACACGGTACTGCGGCAGCTCGGCTTCGACATAGATATACTATCAGCAGGGACATCTCTTGAAGGGTATGAGCTTGTTATTGTCCCGAGTCTCCCGATTATTCACAAAAAAGCACTGGAAAGTTTCACGGACTTCAAGGGAATCATTGTATTTGGGCCGCGCACGGGAAGTAAAACCGAAAATTTCCATATTCCGCAGGAACTGCCTCCCGGTCCGCTCCAAGCATTATTCCCTCTTAAGATTGTTAGGGTGGAAAGCTTGGGTCTTGAAAACACGGATACAGTAGTCTGGCAAGAGAAGGAGTACCCGGTAGGTATTTGGAAAGAATGGATAGAAACAGATATACAACCGGAAGTGGAATGGACGGATGGCCGGGGAGCTGGATTTCATAAAGACAGTATCTACTACCTTGCTTTTTGGCCAAATGATGAGTTTTTGTTGGATTTCTTTGCACAGTTGACATCGGAAGCAGGACTGAAACCGCTGAGGTTGCCGGCCGGCTTGCGTGTGCGGGTACGAGGAGATCTTGCATTCGCTTTCAATTTCTCCGACGTGGTTCACAAAACACCTGCTCCCCCCGGGGTACATTTTCTTATCGGAACGACAGAGCTCAAACCTTACGATGTTGCAGTATGGAAGGGTACCATACAATAGCTGTGGAATGAGAAATATAAAACTTCCAAGCATACCAATTAAAACATCCATCAGCCGCTTTCGAACTTTTTATGAGCGACTCTCCGGATTGTTACGTACTGATTGCTATCTTGGTTCCGTCTCGCAAGAAAACAGGTATTACCTCTAACGGCGCTTCCACTTCAATCCATTGACCACCCTGGTATGTTTTTCCGTTCCGTGCCTCTTCCCACTGTGCACCCTGTGGCAGGTAGATTTTCCTTTTCCTCTCGCCTTCATGAACAACCGGTGCAACCATAATATCAGGGCCGAACATGAAAGCGTCTTCTATATCATAGGTTACAGGATCATGAGGAAAATCGAAAAACAGGGGACGCATAGGGGGCGTTCCTTCCTCATGAGCGCGCCTCATCTGTTCCATGATATAGGGTTTGATTCTCTCCCTGAGATAAAGGAGCTCCTTGAAAATCTCATAGGCTTCTTCACCAAAAGACCATACCTCGTTTGGTCCACCGGTGAGTTCATAAGCGCTGCAGCGATTCGCATCCTCGGGATAGGGCAAACGAAAACCATGTAACCGGAAAATGGGGCAAAAAACGCCGTATTGAAACCAGCGTATCATTAATTCACGGAAACGAGGGTCTTCCGGGTCGCCTCCCCAGAAACCCCCGATATCAGTAGTCCACCAGGGGATGCCGCACATCGCCATATTCAACCCGGCTTTCAACTGTTTTCTCAGGGAGTCGAAGGTTGACGGAATGTCTCCTGACCATACCACAACCCCAAAACGCTGAATTCCCAACCAGGCACAGCGGATAAGGTTTACGATTTCGTTTTCCCCCTCTGACTTCATCCCTTCGTAGAAAGCCTGGGCGTAATAAAAGGGATATATATTGCTGACAGCCAGTCCGTTGCCCAGGTGGTAGCGTATATTGTCATAATCATAGGCAAGGACGTTTGGATATTCAAAACCTTGTATGCCCATTTCCGGCTCAGCCTCGTCCAGCCAGAACATACGGATCCCGTACCGGTAATAGTTTTTCTTTGCTGTTTCCCATATAAAAGAACGGGCTTCCGGGTTGGTGGAATCAAAGTACGTGGTCATGCCGCGGAAAGTAAAAATGGCCGGCACTCCTCTTTCAGTCCTTATGAGAAGACCTTTTTGGGCCATCTGCGGGTAGTTTTCACTCTTCATGTCCACCGTGGGCCAGATGGATACTACGGTTTTGATACCTGCCCCTTCGAGCTCTTGTACCATGGCCTGGGGCTCCGGCCAGTACCGGGGATCGAATCTCCAATCTCCCTGGTATGGCCAATGGAAGAAATCAACCACCATGACCGAGAGAGGCAGACCTCTCTTTTTATGTTCCCGTGCGACGCTCAAGAGCTCCTCCTGGGTTCGGTAACGGAGCTTGCATTGCCAGAAACCGGCCGCCCACTCCGGCAGCATGGGGGATTTTCCGGTGATATCCGTATACCGCCTGACTATGTCTGCAGGAGTATCCTCGCACAGCACCAGGTAATCTATCTGTGATGTCGCTTCAGCATGCCACAAGGTATGGTTACGGACTAATTCGGCTCTTCCAATGGAGGGATTGTTCCAGATAAAACCATAACCACGGCTGGAAACCAGGAATGGAATACTGATTTGTGTGTTTTTTTGTGCGAGTTCCAGGACACAGCCTTTCAGGTTGAAACAGTTATTGGCATACTGTCCCATACCGTAAAAACGTTCGTTCTCATGAGCCACGAAAGAGAGGTCAATGGCAAAAAGGTCGCCCTTTTGAGATGTGTAATGCCGTGCTTTTTGGAGGTCGGCGTTCAGGGCCCTGCAGTCGATCCAGAGTTCTTCAAGAAGAGGTTGGCCGTCACTGGTGTAATACTGCACTCCTCCGTGCCCGTCAATCACGGCCTGGATATTTCCGTTCCTGATGGTTGCTTTCTCCGATTCAATGGATATTTCAGCTTTCGTGTCCGGTTGAGGCAGCAATGTCCAATCTCTCTCATCGATATGACCGCACAGCGTGGAGCGGAAACGTAAGCAATTGGTACCAAACGGTTCCAGCCAGACTGTTTCTCCTCCTCCTCGAGCGATGAGCCTGTTTCTTTCCCTGCTGAATGTAACCATGTGTGTTTCACTCCTTTTCTCTACTATTCTTTGAACGCCCCGGCGGTTAAGCCGGTGACTATGGCCCGTCCGGCTATAAGAGCGACAATAAGCGGTGGAACGGCGAAAATCATGCTTCCCGCCATAAGCATATTCCATCGGATTCCGTACTGACCGATAAAGTGGTACAGGCCGATACTCATTGGCTGAAGAGCTCGTTCTTTAAGAAAAGAGAGGGAAAAGATGATACTTTATTTCTTCGCAAAGCACCAGATCTCCGAAAAGGGACTTTGGCTTCAGCAAGTGCTATAGGATATCCACACATTCTTTGCCTTGTATAAAGTTAATTT
>PWXL01000245.1 GCA_003561145.1 Candidatus Atribacteria bacterium | reverse complement strand
GCGGGTAGCTCCCCCGTAAATGCGGCGCAAGAGCTTTTGATCCTCAAGAACCGATAAATCCAGCCGGATGGTATCCTCGCTTACCCGGAAGATCTCTCCCAGTTCCCGTACCGTTACCGTCCGGCGTTTGTCTAAAATCTCCAGGATTGTAATGCGCCGCTCTTCGGCAATCAAACCGGTGGTAACCCGCTTGTTCTCCATATCTTTCCCCATTTATTCCGAAATATGCCGTAGATATACCACATTCAGTAATAGATGTCAAGAATATCGGAATCATTCGGAAAATATGAGGAAAAATCAGGAACGATGCAAGAGTGAACGTTCCGTTTTCTGCAGAGCATAGACAATAAGCGGGGCCAGCACCACGGCTGAGGAACCCTGCAGAATATTGCCGGGCAGTTCCACGAGAGCAGGACCAAATCCATACAACGCCGTACCGGCCAGCAAGTACCCCCCGGCCATTTGCATTCCCGCCAGGATGAGGAAGAGGAACCTCTTTCCGGTATGGGTCTCCGGACGGGCAAACCGGCCGACAATATATCCCTCGCACCCCTTGATGATGAGCGTGAAGGGAGCCCAATGGGCGTACCCCGTGAGCATGTCGGCTAACGCGGAACCCAGTCCTCCACCAAGGGCTCCCACCTTCGCCCCGAAGAGGAGGGCGAAGACAAAGACCATGGTATCTCCCAGGTTGATGTATCCTCTTGTCTGGGGAACCGGTAGCTGCACAGCCATGGTGGTGACCGCTACCACCGCCGCGGCCATGGCGGTATAGGCAAGCTCCCGTGTTGAACGATGCACCGTGATCTCCTCTCTCACCTGTAATTATCAAAAAGTATTGTAATCCTCATCCCCATTTTCTACAAGAGCACAGTTCACCTATTTCACACAAAAGGGCGACATCTACTATAATGAAGAATGATTGATAATACAAGGAGAAGAAACGTGTCCCCATTGAAACCCGCCCGGGGAAAAGCCGTGCCGAATCTCGTCGACCAACTCATAGAGCTTCATCACCTGTGTTTCGGAAAAACGGTGGGAACAATCCCCTTTTCCAGGGAATACCTGCAGTGGTTCCTCTCGCGTCCCGGGCTTGGTTGTAATCATGTATTCGCTATGGTTAAAAACCGGCGGCTCATTTCCTCGCTCTTTCTCACCCGGATACGGATTATTCTGAATGGATACCCGGTAGACGCTGGAATTATCGACTCCCTGATGACCCATCCCGACTACCGCCAGCAAGGGCTTGCTTCTGCGACGCTGGCATGTGCTCAAAAAGTGAGCCGGGAGGAGGGATGTGCCTTTTCCCTTCTCTACACCCTTCCCCGCGACCCCCAGTTCTCCTTTTACTTGAAAAAGGGATACTTTGAATACGCTCGCTTATTGCACATGCTGCGGGACGAAGGCAACGAATGTCCAGAGCCCTGTCCTCCTTTTGCCTTTTCTCACGATATGCTGCGCATATTTTTGAACCGGCGCTTCAAACTTACCAATGGTTTCATTCCCCTCACACCCAGACAGTGGGCATGGAGAAAATGCCGGCGCCCTTCCAGTGTGCCTGCGCGAATTTTCTCAGTTGGAGACAGCCGGCTGCAGGCTACGCTCACTGCAGCTATTACCGACATCGTTTTGAGCGATGGGCTGGGAACAACCTGTTTTATAAGCGACTGGGCAGCCACAGAAAAACATGCTGCAGAAGAAGTAATAAGGCTTGCGCTTTCTGAAACCCCTTCCAAGATCAAGGTGGACGTGCCGGTATGCTCGTTGGATTACGAAAAACAGGAGATCCTCAAACGCCTCGGCTTTTTTTCGGTCGCCGAAGACGTACTCATGATATATCCCCTGCATGAAAAAGCGCTCTCTCTTTTACGGTCACAATGCAACCGGCCCTGGTATACCCTGCTCGAATCGACGATAGGAGCGTAAATCTGTATATAAGAAATGTGATCGGAAATGAAACGAAAGGCAGAATAAAATGGTAATGGTTTGAAAGTCAATACACCCAATCACAGTCTTTCATCCATTGAATGCGAGGAGTACAAACATGGCTGCATGGAGTACCGGGAAAATTGTGCTTTTTCTGCTGCTTGTATTTGCCTTATGGATAGTGCAGTTGTTGCCTGAATCCCTGGCACGGGATTTTGAGTTACGGGGCGCGTGGCTTGATACCCGTAGTATTCCCTCCAACCGGGAGGGTATACGCTCTATTGTCGATATCCTTCATGAAAGCGGTTTCAACGCTATTTTTGTTGAATCCTACTACCATAGCCGTACTCTTTATCCTTCCTCATACCTCGAATCACTGGGTATGGAACGGCAGATGCCTGCCTTCGAGGGTTTCGATCCCCTGGACTCCCTTATCGAGGAAGCCCGCTCCCGCTCCATGCAGGTTCACGTGTGGCTGCACCTTTTCTATGCGGGACTCAACGATCCAGGACCCCTGTTGTCGCGTTTCCCCGAGTGGAAAACGGTGAACCGGGATGGTTCCACCGGTTATACCCATGGAGGAAATCATTTTTACTGGGTCTCCCCCTTCCCTTCGGGGGTTGCTGATTTTTATGCGGGTCTCGTACAAGAGATAATGGAAAACTATGCCATTGACGGCATACAGCTTGATTACATCCGCTTTCCCGACCCGGTGCGCGCGGATGCGGGCTATAGCATGGAGGTTCGGCAGGCTTTCCTGGAAAAACACGGCGTAGACCCTATCGACCTTGACCCCCTGCAGAACAAAGAGCTCTTCCGGGCCTGGAACGAGTTCCGCTCCCGCGCAGTTGACCGGGTGGTGGAACACATCGCACACACCGTG
>PWXL01000243.1 GCA_003561145.1 Candidatus Atribacteria bacterium | reverse complement strand
GGAGAACAGCAGATGCTGGCGGTTGCACGAGCGTTGATGTCCAATCCGAAACTGTTGATGATGGATGAGCCGTCTTTAGGATTGGCACCTTTGTTGGTAAAAGAGATATTTAACGTTATAGCGGAGATTAACCAGCGAGGCACCACTATACTGCTCATAGAACAAAACGCCAAGGCCGCTCTCGAGATTGCTCAACATGGATATGTGCTGGAAACGGGAAAGGTGACGCTGGAGGGAGAAGGCAAAGCATTGCTCACCGATGAAAAGGTCCGGAAAGCCTATCTTGGTGAGGAATAAATACACATAAGTTCATGTTATAAGATGTATTATGTCAATGTATAAAACTCGAATACCTACATATATTTACCGCATTCTTTACTTGGGTGCTTGTATTGCCTTACTGTGCTTATTGCTCCTTTCTTCTTCTGTTGCTCAACAACAAAAAGTGTTTTGGGTTCCTTTGAAAGATGTACCTGACGTGGGAGCGGTGGAGTGGGGACTGGCAAGTTTTGTTCACCGGGCCCTCCAGGAAGCGGAAAGTGAGGGAGCCGAAGCTATTATTTTCGAAATCGATACGTTTGGTGGCCGTGTGGACGCCATGCTTTTTATGCAAGACCTGATTCTCAAATCTCCCTTACGGTCGGTGGCCTTTGTCAATTCCAAAGCCTGGTCGGCGGGGGTATTCCTGGCTCTTTACTGTGAGACGATCGCTATGGCCCCGGATGGAACTATGGGGGCGGCAGAGCCGCGAGGAGGAGGACAGGAAGACGCGATCAGTCCTGATCCCAAAATTGTTTCGGCTATCAGGGCGCAGATTGAGGCATTGGCCGAAGCACGGGGAAGAGACCCGATGCTTTTCGCCGCCATGGTGGACCGTACCATTTTTATTGAAGACCTAGTTGGCGAAGGGGAGCTTCTCACCCTCACCGCCTCCAAAGCGGTGGACCGTGGAGCGGCTGATTTTATAGCCCGCGATAGGCAGGAAGTTCTCGAAAAAGCGGGTCTTGAAGATATGATTGTGTACGACCTTGAACCTACCTGGTCGGAAGCCCTGGCAAGGTTTCTCACACATCCGACCGTTATCCCCTTGCTCCTTCTGGTTGCATTCGGGGGTATATTTATGGAGATCATGCCCCCAGGATTCGGTTTTCCAGGAGCGGCTGGTCTCATCGCGATGGTATTATTCTTCGGGGGCCGGTATATGGCCGGACTGGCCGGTTGGGAGCCCTTGTTGCTCTTTCTGGTGGGTGTGATATTATTAGCACTTGAAATTCTGGTTATTCCAGGTTTCGGGGTCGCTGGCGTGTCCGGTATAGGGGCACTTGTGGCTTCGCTGTACCTGGTGTTGAGAGAAACAACAATTCTTCTTCCGGAGGTGGCGGTAACGCAATTGTTGTTCTATATTGGAATGATGGGTGTAGTGTTACTTGTTTTGCTGGTTTGGCTTCCCGAAAACCCCATCTGGAAGCGTTTGGGTTTGTTCAAAAAGGAAGAGGATAAAGTTGTACCTGAAGAAACGTTAATGAACTATCCCTCTCTGGTGGGGAAGAACGGGGTTGCTCGTTCGGTGTTGCGACCGGCGGGTATAGCAGAAATCGAAGGAAAGCGCTATGATGTGGTTACCCGCGGTGAGTTTATTGAGCAAGACGAGGCTATACTGGTGGATGAGGTGCAGGGCAACCGCATTATCGTACGCAGACAGAAAGGAGGAGGATAACTCATGGATTATGTTGCATACGTGATACCGTCAATAATTATTCTGATCATCATTATCGTGTTTTTTACCCTAGTTCCGTTGGGTTTGTGGATCTCGGCCTTGGCGGCGGGGGTGAGAATCAGCATTTTTACCCTGATTGGGATGAAGTTACGCAGGGTGCCTCCCTTTAAAATCATTATTCCCTTCATTAAGGCTACCAAGGCGGACATCAAACTGGATGCCGGTTTGCTGGAGGCTCATTACCTGGCAGGAGGGAATGTGGATCGGGTGGTGATTTCCCTTATCGCCGCGGAACGTGCGGGAATACCCCTTTCATTTCAGCGTACTTGTGCCATTGATTTAGCGGGAAGAAACGTTCTCGAAGCTGTACAGTTGAGTGTTTTGCCCAAGGTGATCGAAACTCCTTCGGTTGCAGCTGTCGCCAAAGACGGAATCGAGCTCAAGGTCAAAGCGCGGGTGACAGTGCGAACCAATATTGAACGGCTGATCGGAGGAGCCACCGAGGAAACGATTATCGCCCGGGTGGGTGAGGGCATCGTTACCAGCATTGGCTCATCTCTCAACCACAAGGCAGTCCTGGAAAACCCGGATAATATTTCCAAGACAGTTTTGAAGAGAGGGTTGGACTCGGGCACGGCTTTTGAGATTCTGTCCATTGATATCGCCGACATCGATGTGGGGCAAAACATCGGCGCGCGCTTGCAAACCGACCAAGCAGAAGCCGATAAAAGAGTGGCCCAGGCCAAGGCCGAGGAAAGGCGGGCTATGGCCATAGCCGAAGAACAGGAGATGATAGCATTTACCCAAAAGATGAAAGCCCGGGTAGTAGATGCAGAGGCTGAGGTTCCAAAGGCCTTGGCCGATTCACTGCGTTCGGGCAAAATGGGATTCATGGATTACTATTCTCTGCAGAATCTCCAGGCCGATACCCGTATGAGAGATAAACTTGGTGAAGAAGAGGACAAGGGACATGAGGAATCATGATTTTTCCTTCCCGAAACCAGAAGAGTTTCGGGAGGAAGATATTATGGAAAGTTCTTCTGAAAAGAAGTTGCCATGGGAGAGAAAGGACACCACACCCATCGCACGCCTTGCCAGTGTAACATCTCCCTCTCCCGAATCAAAAAAGGTAAAAGTACACCGGAAACCTGTATTTACAACAATCAGGAGGAATTTCCGTTCATTTCTTCTTTTTCACGAAGTATACTCGGCACCCCTGGCTCGCCGCAGACATCCGTATTTCGGAAATATTCCCTGGAGGCCTCACGCCGAGCGTCAGAGGTGATTCAATGACAGGAAACAAACAATATGAAATAAAGGAGCCGAATCCCCTCTCAGCCGTATTATTTGGGCTGAGAGGGGAAAAATGATGTATACGTCATATTATATATCCTTTCAACACTTATAGAGGTTATGGGATGAGGTGAGAACATGGTGGAAAGCAGGGGATACCGTGAATCGGGAATGTTCATGGTACGCAGCATGGTCCTGGAGGAGCGTACCTCCCGCTGGCCATGGCTGTTGGACAAACGTATTCGCAGCAAATATTTTAACCGGGAGGAAGACGCAAGGCTTTTTTCCGAAGCCGCTTCCCTTTATGAAGAGGAAGAGGGACAATCTTCAACCTGAAGTGACAGAGCGTCGAGCACTTTATGCAACGCACAGTGACGGAGGTGTTTTCTGTTACTGAATTGAATCCCGCGGGGGATTTTCTCCCGCGGTTTTTTTGGCTATGCGGTGTGCTTCTGACATAATTTCCTGTAAAGGGATATGCTTTTTCCGTGCAAGTTCAAGGCAATCATCGTATTCGGGGGTAAAGCGGAACCCCCGGGGAGTGAGGGAGCGCTTGACGCGAATTGGTCCCCAGTGGGTGTTCACTTGCTCTATAGTTCGTGGGAGGTATTTCTTTTTGACTTCGTAACTGCGTATACCCAGTGTGGTTGTTTCGATGAAGATGATTTCTTCGAGCCGCATACTTTTTTCTTGAGGAGAAATGACAGTGAGCAGGACACCGGGACGTTGTTTCTTCATGAGGACAGGAGTGGTGAATACATCAAGAGCCCCTTCTTCAAAAAGACGTTCGTTGAGGTACTCAAAGACCTGGGGTGTCATATCGTCAATATTGGTTTCAAGCACAACGTCATTTCCATAAAGAACATGTTGAGATTCTTCATTTCCCCAGAGAATCCGCAAAACATTGGCCGTAGGTAAGTCACGGCTCCCAGCTCCGTAGCCGATACTTTCAACCCTCATGCGTGGAATGGGCCCGAAACGGTGACAGCAGCTTTTGACGAGAGCCGCTCCTGTTGGGGTGGTGAGTTCCGCCTCGGTACTTCCAGCATACAGTGGGATTCCCCGTAAAAGCTCTATGGTTGCCGGAGCCGGTAGAGGAAGAATGCCGTGGGATGTCTGCACGGTACCGTAACCTGTCGGGACCGGTGAACATACCACGCTTTCAGTACCCAGGTACTTCAGGGCCAAAAATGTACCTGCCACATCAATCACTGTATCTACCCCACTGAGCTCGTGGAAATGAACTGATTCCGGTTCCCTTCCATGAATGATGCCCTCTGCGCGTGCAAGAGCACGGAGTGAGGCCATGGTGTTCTCTTTCACATCCTGTGGCAAAGAACTGTTTTCTACGAGAGCAATCACATCGGAGGCATGCCGGTGCCTCTGTGTGGATTCATGATCGATAACTTCGAGCAGGGTCCCTGTAATGCCTCCGCGTTGAACCTGAGAGGAACGTATCGTAAAGTGAATGGGTAACTTCTGCAGCTCTTTCATTATTCCATCAAGCGGGACTCCCAAATCTACGAGCGCAGCAAGGAACATGTCTCCACTCACGCCCGAAAAACAGTCGATATAAAGAGTTTTCATCGTTTATCATCCAAGGTTTGCACGTTGATCATGTGAGCAAGGTAACCGGCACCAAAACCGTTATCAATATTCACTACGGCGATTCCCGGCGCACAGGAGTTAAGCATGGTGAGCAGGGGGGAAAGACCCTGGAAATGAGCACCATACCCAATACTGGTCGGCACGGCGATAACCGGCCGGCCTACCATCCCGGCGATCACTCCCGGAAGAGTGCCTTCCATTCCAGCCACAACTATTATCACGCGCGAAGTCCATAATGTATCAAGATGTTTGACAAGTCTATGCAGCCCGGCTATTCCTACATCAACTATGCGCTCCACTGCACTACCTGCAACTTCACAAGTAATGGCGGCTTCTTCCGCTACGGGGAGGTCGGCTGTGCCGGCGGCACAGACCGCCACTTTACCTGCTGGTTTTTTCTGTGGATCGGTTACGTAGAGCAGGCGCGCAGCGGCGTGGTAAGCCAATCCCGGAATATGATCACGTAAAGAGTTGAATATATTTTTTTCAGCCCTGGTCGCCAGGAATGTCCCGTGCACACGGAGAAGTTCACGGGCTATATTGAGGATTTGTCCGGTAGTTTTCCCCGGGCAGAATATGACCTCCGGGTACCCCTTGCGTATTCCACGATGGGTATCAACGCATGCGTCCTCAAGGTCCTGAAATGGCAAAAGGCGCAAGCGATGCTGTGCTTCCTTGATGGAAATACTTCCATTATGGAGATCCACGAGAATTTCTTCGAGTTTGTCGATTTTACAACGCTCCTCTCTATATTGGAATTCGAAAAGAAGCGGATGCGTGAAGATGAAGGATGAAAACTATAACTGTCAACGCAAGCAGGATACATACACCATTATAATACAGCGTTTTCCTTGTTTCATGCAATAATCTCAATCCACCTTTCAAACGGGTTGTGGTGCGTTTCCAGTTCAGCCGGGGGGCCAGACGGCTTTGATTGTATGAGACTGAGGAAAGTATACGTTCTCTGTCTGAATGTTTCAATAGAGCGGTGAGGGTTACCCACCCCCACTTTTACCCTTGCCACAGCTCGGATATAATACCTTTTGAAAGGGTGGTGTCTTGGCGGCTGTGGAAAAACTAAAAATACTCACTGTTTCGAGAGAAACCGAGAGTCTGGGCGATGAAATTGCTCTCAAGCTTGCAGAGTGCCTGGGCTTACACTTGGTGGATCGGGAAGAAATACAGCGAATTTTAGAGGATAAGGTGGACAACGGGGGAGAAGAACTTGATGACCGCAAGAGAATAGCTCGCTGGATTAAGCGGGTACGGCAGTCGGTTGCAGAAATTGCTTTAGACCAGCCGGTCCTCTTTTTAGGACGGGGCGGCCAAAAAATATTTGAAGACGACCCACAAGCCTTCCACCTGCTTGTTGTCACCTCACCCAGGGTACGCATTCAACGAACAATGGAAAAATTCAACCAAGATGAGGTGACTGCTTCGCGTATCCTGGCCGAGCAGGACAACCAGCGTGAACGCTTTCTTCTACGTACCCTCGGAATCAACTGGCGTAACCCCGGTTTATACCATTTAGTGCTCAATACCACCTATTTTTCTGTTGAATACGCTGTTGAGGTAGTGGAAAAGGCTATAGTAAACTCTGAGCAACTTTTTCCTCTTGAGGTTGCACCTGGTGTGGGAGAGGGAAGGGGGCTTACAGGAGACACAATTGTATTTAACCATCCATCAGAAGAAGAGTTTGCACGGATCCTTGATTTTTATGGTATCAGATGGTTGTATGAACCTCGAACATTTCCACTGGAATGGGATGAAGAGGGGAATGTTGCAGAGGCATTTTCTCCGGATTTTTATCTACCGGATTTCGATTTATTCATAGAGCTGACCACCCAGAGACAAAAATTAGTCTGGAAAAAGAATAAAAAAGTCCGTCGATTGAAAGAACTGTATCCGGAAGTTCGTATAAAGGTTATGTATTCCCGAGACTATAGCCACTTGTTACAAAAGTTTGGTGTGGAGGACCGGTAAATGGAAGCTCGGCTGGGAGATCAGGTATTTTCCCGGGAAGAAATATTTTGCAGGGTGGATGAGACAGCCCAAAGCCTGAATCGTGAGTACGAAAAAAAAAGGCCTTTGTTTATCAGTATCTTACGGGGAGCCGTGTATTTTACCGTTGATCTTACACGGAAAATTTCTGTTCCTTTCGATATTGATTTTATGTCCCTTTCCAGCTTTAAGCTCGGTACCACCAGGGCTATGATCCAGAAAGATCTTGAAGAGCCGGTGATGGATCGCGACGTTGTCATCCTGGAAGATATTGTCGATACAGGTTTAACTCTCAACTATCTTTTGAAAGTTATTCGGGAGCGCCGCCCAGCAAGTATCAGGGTATGTACCTTTCTGGATTGTCCTGAGCGCAGAATTGCCGATATTGAGGTAGATTATTTCTGTTTCAGGATTCCTGATGTATTTGTGGTTGGGTATGGTCTTGATTTCAGGGGCAATTTTCGGAATCTCTTGGAGGTGTATACCCTTTTTGATCCCAGTGGACGAAACACGCAGATACTCAAACAGATGGGCAAAGGAGAAAAGCGTTGAAATATTTCAGGAAAAATATTCAAAACATGCCCGGCTATACTCCTGGGGAACAGCCTGGAGAAGGAGAGTACATTAAGCTGAACACCAACGAAAATCCTTATCCCCCTTCACCCGAAGTAGTAGATCGAATCAAATCATGCCTGGCTCATAATTTTCTGTCTTTGTATCCCCCACCCTTGTGCCAAAAGTTGCGCCAACAGATATCCCGGGTATATGGCATCCCAGTGGAATGGATACTGGTGGGTAACGGTTCGGATGAGCTGCTTAACCTTGCGTTCCGGGCTTTTCTGGATCCTGATGATACTGTTTCTTACCCTGTACCCACGTACACCCTCTACAGGACCCTGGCACACATACAAGAAGCCAGGGTCCTGGAGATTCCATTCCCACCCGATTATTCATTACCAATCGAGCTTGTTGACACTTCGGCTTCCCTAAAAATATTGTGTAACCCTAATTCACCTTCAGGAACATTCATAGCGACACATATGCTTGAGACTCTCGTAGAAAAATCGGATTGTCCCGTCCTGGTTGATGAGGCATATGTGGACTTTGCGGGTGAGAATGCATTACCCCTGTTGAACAGGTATCCTAATATGCTGGTAGCCCGGACTCTTTCAAAATCCTTCTCCCTGGCAGGAGTACGTGTGGGTTTTGTGTGTGCACATCCAGACATGGTGGAAGGATTGATAAAGGTTAAAGATTCTTACAATGTCAACCGTCTTTCACAAGAAGCAGCGATAGCTGCTCTCCAAGACTTTCCATACATGTTGTGTAATGTCGAAAAAATTCGTAGGATACGGGAAAAAATGACCGAGAATTTCCGTAATCTGGGGTTCGAAGTATTCCCATCCCAGGCAAACTTTATCCTGATACGAAGAAAGGGAAACAATTTAGAATGTCTGTACCAGCGGTTGCGCGAGGAAAAGATTCTGGTCCGTTATTTCCCGGAGCTTCCTGATTCATTGCGGATCACGATGGGAAGCGCTGAAGAAATGGATCAACTGGTACAGGCGGTTATTCGATTCAGTCAAGAGGCATGTTTGTGAAGCCGTATTGCTTGTTTCTCCGGGGTCTTGATAATATTTTGATTCATTGTGACGTAATTCATGAAATGAAGCCGCGTATGTATTATCCTCCACGTGGGAATTCCGTGAGTGGGTTTCGAGAATATTTATGTTTCTCGGGAACGGGAAAAGGTGAATGATCCAGAAAGGAGGAACTCGATGGGCCGGTGGGTGTGTACGCAATGCGGTTTTAGTAAGGAAAGCAGATGTAAACCACGCAATTGCTCTTCTTGCGGGGAAAAAGATTCTTTTGAAAAAGAGGAGCAAGAGCTGAGGAAGGAGGAAAAGTAAGTGAACCCCCCCTTTTCCAGTGTTCGGAAACGGAACGGAGAAATCGAACCATTTCGGCCTGAAAAGATCGTCCAGGCAATACGTTGTGCTATGGCCAGCGTGGGACAAGAAGAGCCTGCACTATCCGAACACCTGGCCCATAAGGCTATAGAGAAATTGGGGGCGAACTACAAAAAGGAGCCCCCGGAGGTAGAAGAGATCCAGGACATTGTGGAATCAGTATTAATGGAAGAGGGATACACGGCTGCAGCCCGTTCGTTCATCCTCTACCGGGAAAAACACCGGCTCTTGCGGACAGCCAAAATGGACCTTTTTGGAGTACGGGATGACTTGAAACTCTCTCTTAATGCTGTACAAATATTACAGGAAAGATATCTTCTCAAAGATGAAAAAGGAAGGGTCGTCGAAACACCTCGAGAGATGTTTCATCGGGTGGCTCTGGCTGTTGCTCAAGCCGAGGAAAAGTTTGCTGAACCGGTCGAACCTGTGCGGGAGGTATTTTTTCGGCTCCTTTCTTCTCTGCGGTTCCTTCCAAATTCTCCCGCACTTATGAACGCGAAAACCGCCGTTGGTCAAATGTTTGCTTGTTTTGTATTGCCGCTCGAGGATTCCATTTCCGGAATATTTTCTACGCTTCGGGAAATGGCGATTATTCACCAGTCAGGTGGTGGTACCGGGTTTGATTTTTCTCCCTTACGGCCCCGGGGGGATTTGGTGGCGACCACAGGAGGGAAAGCTTCCGGGCCTGTTTCTTTCTTGCGAATTTTCAATACAGCCACAGAGGTGGTCAAACAGGGGGGGAGACGACGGGGAGCGAATATGGCGATTTTACGTGCAAACCACCCTGATATTGAACAATTCATTCAAGCGAAGGAACAACCCGGTGAGATGGAAAGTTTCAACTTTTCAGTGGGAGTGACTGACCGGGAGATGGAAATGTTGGTAAAGGGAGGTATGCTGTCACTGGAGAATCCCCGGAACGGACAGCAGGTACGAACACTTTCCGCCCCTCTTTTGTGGGACAATATAAGCCGCAGCGCCTGGTTGAGTGGTGAGCCGGGCCTGGTGTTCCTGGACCGGATGAATGAAGGAAATCCTACTCCCGCCCTTGGAGAAATCCGCTCCACCAATCCCTGTGGTGAAGCACCTCTTCTTCCTCATGAAGCATGTGTGTTAGGTTCACTCAACCTGGCACGCTTTTTCAAGGGAGATCAGCTCGATTATTTCTCGCTGGGTGAAGCGGTGGATATTTGCATTCGTTTTCTAGATGATTGTATCGAAGTCAGCCGTTACCCCCTGCAGGAAATAGAGAAGGCAGTGAAGGGAAACCGCAAGGTGGGGTTGGGTGTGATGGGTTTTGCTGATGCCCTGGTGAAGCTGGGCATTCCCTATCAATCATCGCAAGCTTTGCGTACAGCAAATGAGGTGATGAGCTTCATCACCCGCAGAGCCCGCAGCGCCTCACGGAAGTTAGCCGAGTCGAGGGGGCCGTTTCCCAATTACCCGAAGAGCTTGTGGAAGGCCAAAAAATTGCCGCTTCGAAATGCTACATTGACTTCTATTGCTCCTACAGGGACACTGAGCATGATCGCAGGGTGTTCGAGCAGCATTGAACCATATTATGCTCTGGCTTACAGGCGTTTTGTTTTAGAAGGAGCGCAGGTAACGGAGGTGAATCCACTGTTGGAGGCAAAAGCAATCGAAGCCGGAGTCAAAGATGAGGTTTTACAGGCGGTGTATCGGGATGGAACCTTACGGAGTGGTGCAGGTATTCCCCCGCTGTTGCGTGCACTTTTTCAGACCGCCTCTGAAATTCCTGCGCAATTCCATGTTCGCGTGCAGGCCGCTTTCCAACGGCATGTCGACAACGCCGTATCAAAAACAGTTATTTTACCTGAAGAAGCTACTCCTGAAGAAGTAAAAGCAACATTCGAGCTTGCTTGGAGATCCGGATGTAAAGGAATAACCGTATATCGAACCGGCAGCCGGGAGAGACAACCCTTAATCGCCGGACTCGATGATGCGAAGTGCGAGACGTGCTGAAACCCTCCGCATTCTATTGATCTTTCCGTAAATCTTTCCGTAACTTTCTGCTGCTTACAATGGCTCAATCAGTTTCATCCCGGAAATGGAAGAAAACACCCCCTCCGAAAAAACCGCCCGCTATATAGAGCATGACCACACCGAGTGACGAGGAAAACCCTGACCAGTCAATTTGTTGCACCATGAAGTTTTGCCAGTATAAAAAGTGGTGAGTTATAAGATAAGGAGCGAGAGGGCTGAAAAATTCAAGGTTTTCCAGCACAGTAAAAGCCGTAGTCATCACCAGGGTGAAAACCGGGCTGGCAAG
>PWXL01000010.1 GCA_003561145.1 Candidatus Atribacteria bacterium | reverse complement strand
GTGAAAAAGAGAAACAAGCGGTTCTCGAGGTATTGGATAACAAGTACCTCTTTCGTTATTATGGACCGGAAGGTCATCCTTCAAAGGTAAAAATGCTCGAAGAGGAGTTTGCGGAGAAGATCGGCGTGCCATATGCACTGGCGGTAAATTCCTGTACATCCGCCTTAATAACCTCTTTGGTGGCTCTAGGTGTCGGACCGGGTGATGAGGTTATTGTCCCCGGGTATACATTTTTCGCTTCCTGTGCAGCGGTAGTTGCTGCCAAGGCCATACCGGTCATCGCTGAAGTCGATGATTCCCTCACCCTCGATCCAACCGATGTGAAAAGAAAGATCACACCTCACACCAAGGCCATAATAGCTGTTCACATGAGGGGTGCTCCCTGTAATCTGGATTCCCTGCTCGAGATTGCACGGTCTCGAGGAGTGGCGGTGATAGAGGACGTTGCCCAGGCATGTGGGGGCAGTTACCATGGGGGGATGCTTGGAAGCTTCGGTGATTGCAACGCCTTCAGTTTCCAGTTTCATAAAATAATAACGGCGGGTGAGGGAGGCATGCTCACCACCCATGATGGGCTCTTGTACGACCGTGCCCAGGAATACCATGACACGGCGGCATGCTGGAGGCCGGGAGGACCGGCAAAACGTTTTGATGCCGCCCGCTACGAGGGTGAACTCTTCCCGGGTGTCAATTTCCGCATGTCGGAAATTATTGGAGCGGTCTTGCGAGTTCAGCTGGAAAAACTCGATACATTACTTGCACAAATGAGAAAAAACAAGGCAATAATCAAAGAAGGTATTTCAGATATACAAGGGATTCAGTTCAGACGTCTCAACGACAGTGAGGGTGATACAGCGATAGCACTTATTGTATTTCTGGATAATCCCGCACTTGCAGAAAAATATGCTACCGCTTTGCGCGCCGAAGGCGTGGAAGCGAATTCCATTTTTAACAAGGGTGTACCCGATTGGCATGTCTATTCGCACTGGGAGATGATAATGAAAAAGTGGACTGCTACACCTGAAGGCTGCCCCTACACCTGTCCCTACCATGAAGGGGAAACTCCGGAGTATTCTCCGGATATGTGCCCGCAGACCCTGGCATTACTGGATAAGTCTATACACCTTGATATTCCTCCCCAATTAACGCCACATCAATGCGAGATGATCGTGGAAGCCTTCCGTAAAGTGGCCGGTTACTACCTGCAGTAATCTGTAACAGAGAAGTGATGAGTTTCCAATGAAACACGAGGATATGAAAAATTCAAACCGGGCAAAGATCATCGCCCTCTTGGTGGAACATGATCTTCTCAGCCGAAGTGATCTGGCTACACTGGCCTCGGTCAGTCCAGCAGTTGTTTCTCGAATTATTAAGGAGTGCCTGGATTCAGGAATAGTTCGAGAAGTTTCTCCGGGGATTTCCCGTGGAGGGAGGCGGCCGATTCTCTTAACTTTCAACCCCGATTCTTCGTTCATCGGTGGCTTGATTCCCGGTTCACATACACAGTTTTGTGTGTCGAATTTGGCAGGGAAAGTCATAATGGAAAAAAAAATTGATCAAAAGATGTTGACCTCTCCTTATCAGTTGGCTCTCCATCTTAGGGAATTGCTGAATGATCCAAGAAATAGAGTGGAAAATAAGCATGCCCATGTGAGCTGCCTGGGAATAGGCATTCCTGGTATTTACGACCAGAGGCTCGATAGAATACATAAGATAGGGAGAATATCCGGTATAACGGGTTGGGAAGGCAAAAACATCCGTGCCTCTTTTCAAGAGGCATTCAGCTGCCCCGTACTGATCTTTGATAAAGTTGTGGCCACAGCGTATGCCGAGAGCATTGCTCGTTCTTCTGAAAACATAAGGAATTTGGTGTATTTTCATTTAGGTAAAGGGGTAGGAGCGGGGTTGGTGCTGGGAAAAAAGGTATACCGTGGTTCCCAGGGGGCTGCGGGTGAAGTGGGGTACATGGCTTATTTTCCCGACACAAAAATGAGCGATAAAGTCCTTATTGATGAAATGCCTCCCCTGGAATCTCGTATTTCAACACATTACCTCCTGGAACAATATCAATCACTGTTCGAAAACAGGGATAATAACCAGCAACATTTTCTTGAGGACATGGCTGATCTCTACAGGAGGGGAGATCTGCGGGTAAAAAAAATTCTGGATCATGTTTTTCATTTAGTAGGTATGATTGCGGTGAACACAGCTGCTTTGTTGAATCCGGATCTTTTTATACTGGGTGGGGAACTTGCAGAAGTATTTTTTCCTTTTTTGAAAGAAAAAGTGGAGGATTATCTGGAAAGATCTATTCTTTTCCCGCCGAGAGTTGAAAAGGTGTCGTTCGGTAAACGAGAGGAAATTAACGGTGCGCTGTATTTTGCTATTGACTCTTACCTCCGTATGATAACAAGAGGCATGCAGGGCTTAAAAAGTACATTTTTAGAACGTTACCGCAATAGCTGTGAGTCGTAAGAAGTGAGTCTTTTACTGTTTCAGCCTTTCATTCTGAATTCCGACTTCTGAATTCTGAATTTGACTCACTCCTTACTCCTCACGGCATTGAGAGGGGAGATATATTATGAGCAAGCTTTCGGTATGTATTGAGCCATTTTTCCAGGGAATGAATGAAGTGGAGAAAATCCGTAAAGTCAAAGATTTGGGATATTCCGTCGTAGAGTTTTGGGATCCGGCTCCCAAGGATCGACTTTCCGTGGCGCGCACTTGTCGAGAACTGGGTGTAGAGGTCGCCATTTGTACCTTGGAGGATCCCTGGGGATCCGTGCGCCTTCATGCGGAAACCGCGCTGTATGTTGAACATTTTGAAAAATCTC
>PWXL01000191.1 GCA_003561145.1 Candidatus Atribacteria bacterium | reverse complement strand
CCTCACCGCCCTTACAGAGGAGGCTTTTTATGACCGGTAACTCTCTTAAGTTGTTTTCCCTGCTCGGTTTTGAAGTAAAGGTTGACTTGAGCTGGCTGATCATCCTGTTTTTAATCATATGGTCCCTTGGACAGGGACTTTTCCCTATGTATTTTGAAGGCCTTCCCTCAACTACCTATTGGGTCATGGGAGTTTTTGGAGCCCTGGGTCTTTTCCTTTCCATCACCGTTCATGAGTTCTCACATTCGCTGGTTGCTCGCCGGTTTGGTTTACCCATCAGGGGGATTACCCTCTTCATTTTCGGAGGGGTCGCGGAGATGGAATCCGAACCTCCCGATGCCCGTTCCGAGTTTTTCATGGCCGTGGCGGGACCGATAGCCAGTGTTATACTGGGCACTATTTTTTATTCGCTTTTTTTATTGGGCTCGGTTCTCGATATGTTCACAGCCGTTGTGGGAGTATTCTGGTACATGGGTATCATCAATTTTATCCTTGCCGGATTTAATATGATTCCCGCTTTCCCGCTGGATGGAGGACGAGTGCTGCGCTCAGCGCTTTGGGCCTGGAAAAATAACTTGCAATGGGCCACACGTATCGCATCCCGCTTTGGCACTGTTTTTGGGATTTTCCTGATCGCAATCGGGGTGCTGAATTTTCTGCGGGGAAATTTACTGGCGGGGATTTGGTTGTTCCTTATCGGTATGTTTATTCAAAATGCTTCGGAGGCATCTTTCCAGCGGGTCTTGATGAGCAGGTTCCTCCAGGGCGAGAAGGTGCGCCGTTTTATGAAAGATGATCCAACAACTGTTCCACCTAATCTCAGTGTGAAAAAGTTTGTTGAAGAATATGTCTACCGGTATCACCATAAAATGTTCCCTGTAGTCGATGAAGAAGGAACACTTCATGGATGCCTGACCACAAAGGAATTAAAGTCGGTGCCGCGGGAAGAATGGGAAAACAAGACAGTTGTAGAATTGACGACCGCCTGCTCTCTTGACAATACCATATCCCCCGAAGAAGATGCCATGAAAGCTCTCTCCCAGATGAACAAAAAAAGCAACAGCCGGTTACTGGTAGTAGAGGGAGACAAACTCACCGGTATCATCACTCTCAAAGACCTCATGAGGTTTTTCTCCATGAAAATGGAACTCGAGGGCGAACCCCCTCCCGAGGAGGGAAAGCAGGGATAAAAAGGTAGGTTTCAGAATGAAAGATAGAGGGCTCATAACTTCTCGGTCTCATACTGGGTCAATAAGGTGTGGGTTTCTCTCAACGGAAAAGGGTGATGAGCTCGATACCTCTTCCCGCTTCCCTGTTCCCACTGTACTCAAAATCGTTTATGGCATGTTCGTGTACACCGAGGCTCTGGCTCACGCTGCCTTTTCCCGCCGGATCATACTGTGTCCCGGAGGGAGGATTACAGATTTGGGATGCTTCATGGAGATAGTTATCCGGGTTTGGATGGAGAGATTCTTCCCGGTGGAGCATATCGAGAGCTACAGATTCGATCGCGACCCCATCCTGGCTTACCAGAATACTAGAGCTCCAGTGTCCATTGAAGGGAGCACTATCAAAACGCGCAGGTGGAACGTTCATCATTGAAAGAGCTCCATAGATTCCGTCAATAAGGTACAACACGGTCTTTTCTCCCACTGCGGGGTGAGCCATGAGATCCACCAGTGGATTTGGGCTACCCATGGGATTGGTGCGGGTGTTGACCGGTCCATGCAAGTGTCTTGGTGTCCACTGCCCGCTTTGCTGGTGGTATACGGAACCAAAATGGTTTTTCGCTCCAAAGGTAACCGCGGTGGTAGTATGTTTTTTCAAGCACGCTACGTTCAGAAGATAATCAGCTCGTGTAACCACGGTGGGCAAGAGATCCGGTTCTTCTATGCTCACTCCGCTGTAAAAAACCTCTCCTTCCGGATCTGCAACAGCTTTTTCCCTGCCTTCCCCTCCAGCGACATCAACAAAACGTATATTGGGAAATTCTTCCTGCAAGGGGATAAATATCTTATCCGGCACCCAGCGGGAAGCATCGTAAAACACGAGATCCTCCTCTGCTACACCTGCTCCATCAACTAAACTCCGGGCAAGAGCAAGAAGAAGCTGGGGCGAAGTACACACTTCGTTATCGGCATCAGTGTGGCTTCGAGAGTTATTGAGATTGATCTTGACCGCTATTTTTTCGCCCCGTCTGTATCCGGTATCCTCACCATGCCGCTTGCAGTTAAAGTAGCGGAAAAGACTGTCCCACGCTTGTGAAACCCCCTCCTCACCGGTAAGGGCATACAAAGATTGCGTGAGCATTCTCTCTACCACCGACCTATCGGTATATTCATCAGTCCACCAGAATTGGCTGTTTCCATCCCAGCGAGTTGCTTGGGGATCAAAAGCCCACACCACTCTTCCAGGGTGTATCCCCCGGGGTATTCCCAATGGTCCGTGTTCTTCAAGGACAGTTGCCGGTCCGCTGAAAAGAACTCCTCCAGCCGGTACAGGGATATATGATCCAAAAAACACTATGGAGAGAGCGATCACAGCTCCCATGCTTATCCCCCATATAATGCGCTTTCTCCGCTTTCCAGGCTCCTTATCCCCTATACCCAGCATGGCTGGAAACAATCCTCCTGCCCAGGCAAGGAAAAGCATGGCTAAAGGAGCTGAAGAACGTACGCATGGATAAGTAATTCGAGAGGGTTTGGGTATAACACGAAAGAGCAGCCAGACCAAGGCGAACAAACCTGCCGCAAGAAGAAACCCCCGCTGAAGAGCGTCCCGTAATTCTTTTTTATGCGCAGAAGAAAGATATTTTTGAAAAACCTTTTTCACGCTATT
>PWXL01000145.1 GCA_003561145.1 Candidatus Atribacteria bacterium | reverse complement strand
TATATGGTCTGCATAACAGACGGTGAAGATACCGGGAGCAGGCTGAGCTATCAAGATGTGCGTGACCGGGCTGCCCATAACCCCAACCTCACGCTTCATATTATCGACATCGAGGGAACCCTCAAAGACACCCTGCCCGATGAACCGGTTGTCACCGCGGTTGATGACCTGGAGCGACTGGATGAGGATCTCGGGGCCATCGTTGAGAAAAAGGTCGACCTCAGCTTGACCCGGCCTGCCGGGTTACCGATATCTGTTCCCCTGGTGAACCTGGTTCCCTGCGACAAGGATACAATCGACCTAGTTGTGCAGGGGGTCAGGAATGCCGTCGGGTACCTTGAGGGCCTGACCGGCCTTCGCTATTATCCGGTGACGACCTTTGTGACTGATAAGCTCGACAGGCGACGTCCGAAAAAGATTCCTCCACCTGACCCGGAGTTGTTCAAGGTCATCTCCGAGATGCTTGGGTTTTTACATGCAGTTTGCTTGACATTTCATTCCGGAGTTTATTCCGAGGATATCAAAGGAAGTGACTGGTACGAACCCTATAAAGGTTATTCACAATTAGATAAAGATATTCGGACGAATTTGGTGTCTCTTGCAGAATTTTTCATTCCAAGTATTTATAAATTCTTGCGTACCGGGGTGGCCCATGACCTTCAACGATATTACATTAAGGGTCTGTATTCTTCAACAAACCAGATTGTCATAACCAAGGAAAGTCTCGAATACATCCTTGATATTTTGCGTGGTATCGAGAGGCTCGATCCACATATAAAGTTGAGTGGTCAATATTTTATTCGGGAATATTATAGCTGGGAACCAAAGGCTATTTCACCAATAATTGATCCATGGCAAATCTATATAGACGATGACGAATATACAATACTTACCAGATGTATCGACAGACAAGGAAAGTGGCGAAGAGACATCCGGTCGATTGTAAAAGCCATGGCAATAATTATCCCAGCTGTCTTCAAGCTCATCTATCGTTACCGGGCCCAAACCGGTCCCTATACGGAGATCCTCGAAGTCATGCACTTGTGGGGGGTGTATTCCCCCGCTGGAAGCCAAGAGGTAGAGAAGCTTCTCTCAAGAAAGGATTTCCCCTACACACCGGCTGTCCATGGGTCGGGTAAGGTTGTTCTTTGCCTTGATACTCTGCGTGAGAGCTTTCAAAAACTCCAGGATGACCAAAAAGAATGGGAGCACACCAACATCGCTGACTTGCTTCTCTCGGTGATCGTTCACGAACACACCCATGCCATAACCACAGAAGGAATCGGAACCGGTGATGAGAGTATTTATAGCCAACGTCCGAGGAGTTCCGGGAAAAGGACCGAGTTGGTATCTGAAGCCCTTGCCGAGTGGGCGGAGCTCAACTATTTCCGAAACCACGAGTTGCTGTACGATCTGATATTCACCCATGCGAGTTGCGGCCCTCCATCAGAATGGCCTTATGCGGGAGCACTGTTCTTCGAACAGCGCTATACACAGAAAACCGGTGACGAATTCTTCCGCTCTGTCCTGAATGCATTCAGGCAGGACGGAAAACAGGCCTACCGGATGCTGATCGAAAAGCCCGTTTTGTAATGAGCGTATAGGAAAATCGTGTTCACCGTTTATTCCTAATAAATGGTTAAAAAGGAGAAAAAAGAAATGGCACATATAGGTTATGGTTATGGAAGCGAGTTTCACCTTCTGCGGTACATGGGACGCTACCGCAATGAATTCAATCGACTCGTTGCAACGGCGATCCAGGGCGAAGTGGAGAGCTGGTTGGACTTTCAGCATGGTGGAAAATTCGGAAAGGTTCCAAAAACGAACAAGGGGCTCAACCTTCCCGACAGGGAATTAAAAGGTTTGGAATTCTTAGATCACCATAATTATGCAGAAACCATCAAAGCCTGGAAAAATTTTTGGCCGACAACGGGCAGTCAACCAAACTGGGATGCGGTGGGAAGGGTACAGGTCAAATGCCAATCTCAATGGCTTTTAGTGGAAGCAAAGGCCCACATTGGAGAAACGACAAAAGGTACTGATGCGTGCGAAGAATCGATAGCTACTATACAAAAAGCATTCGAAGAGACCCAGAAATATTTCGGCATCACCCCGTGCCAGTGCAGAGACTGGACAAAAAAGTATTACCAGTTAGCCAATCGGTTGGCCGTCCTGTACTTTTTGCGAACTCACTGTATACCGGCTCGGTTGCTGCTGGTCTATTTTTTGGGTGATAAGAATCCCGATAAATCTAAGATCTGTCCAGGAAATGAGATTAATTGGCGAAAGAAGGAAATCGATGAACAGGACTGCCATATCGGCCTGAAAGCGAAGAAGAAAGAGGAATTCGGTATCCATGAACTCTTTCTCAAAGTCGCACCCTGACTGTCTGACAAGTAAGACCACTTTCATCTATGAACCAAGATAAGCTACACTCGAGGTTATATGCCAGTATGACTGGTGCAGCGAAAGCCCCCGAGAAGATGAGGAGGTCTACCAGAAACTGGAAGCACTCTGGAAGTACCTGACCGCACACAATGGATAAAAACCTGTCATATCCTTCACAGCAGCATACGTATGATGAATTGCTCGCCATGGTCGAGAAACGCCGACCGGAGGTGGCTCGTTTCGAGCAGTTCCTCCGCACTGAAACCAACTGGCAGCAGGCCCCGGCCTCCACCCGCTTCCACCTGGCAGAAGAAGGAGGGCTGGTCAGGCATTCGCTCAATGTAACCAACACACTGCTGGTATTGCGTGAAGCCCTCTCACCGGACATCCCCCGGGAAAGCTGTGTCATCGTCGGCCTGTATCACGATGTGGGCAAGGTGGGCATGCCGGGGAAGCCCTTGTATCTCCCGC
>PWXL01000180.1 GCA_003561145.1 Candidatus Atribacteria bacterium | reverse complement strand
GGTGATCCTCTCAATGAAAAGGGTACTCATCCATATCTTCTTGAGAGTGTAACGAGTGTTTTTAATATGTCCCGCACCTCCCTGAAAAACGTGCTTATCATAATATCTTCACCATTGAAAGCAACTATTACTCCTTGGCTTTTGACAGCAGTTTGACAGCAACCCGGAGAGGAAAGGAAGATACAGCACAATAAAGAATCCAGATTTTAAGCACCTTAGAGGTATGCGAGGGTATGGGAAAAACCCTATGCCCGAGACTTTTAATCCGGGTGTCGAAGGTTCGAATCCTTCATGGCTCACCAAAAGCCCCGTTTTTTTCTCTGCTATAATGAAACAGGAAACAGATAACGCCTCCAATACGCGTGCTTCCAATGTGCCATAAGCCATTCTTCTCTTCACTGCCTGAATATGATCTTACGCTGAAGAAAAATGATACACGCAACCTAATCTTGAAGGGTGTTGCATTGAGAGTAATTATAAGAACGGGGAGCCCTGAAGAAGTGGAAAAGGCCTTGGAGGCCGCTGTACAGGTCGATGCCAGGGATGACATGGGCAGAACTCCGCTGATGTGGGCCGCCTTCTCTAATGAGAACCCCGAAGTAGTCAAGGTTCTCTTGAATGCAGGGGCGCGTGTCGATGCCCGGGATGAAGCCGGCAGAACTCCGCTCATGAGGGCGGCTTCACAAAATGAAAACCCTGAGGTTGTCAGCGTCCTTCTTGCAGCAGGAGCAAATATGAATGCCCGGGATGAAAGGGGTAGAACCGCTCTCATGCGTGGGGCACAATGGAGTAGAAACCCCACAGTCATCAAGGTGCTTCTTGAAGCGGGTGCCGATGGGAAGGACAGGTGTTATGCCGGGAAAACCGCTTATGAGTATGCCCAAGGCAATGAGTATATACGCGATACCGAGGTTTTCCGGATTCTGCAGGAAGCACAGAGTACAGGCAACGATTAGAAATGTGGGGAGAACCGAGTAAAAAACCAAACTGTACTTCGAGACCTTCTCTGACCGGGAAGGGTATAGCGGAGCGAAGGATTTCGACATCAAGTGTGTGCGTTCTGAATAGCAAAAGGGTCCCTGAAGAGACTACCTACCTGAAGAAATCATACAATTTGCTTACAATAAAAGCATTGGTGGCTAGCTAACCTGATCAAAATTTAATGTAATCGAAAAAAATATTAGCCTAAACCATGAATTGTTACAGTTATTGAGGTAGAAAAAATATGGAACAAAAGTCAATATTCTTAAGGGATTGACTTGCTAACAAAGTGGAAAGAAATGGCCACTTTTTCGGTTCGAGAAATACCGTATGCATCAGACCAAACTGCACAGTTTAACCACCAGCTGGTCAGTTTGGGAGCATCATAGAATCTCCACTCCTACCCTTATTCATTTCAACCCCAAGCAATCCTGTAAGATGCTCGATCTCCCTTGACAAATCAATTTATAAAATTTACAATTTTATAAATTACATAAAATTATTATTTTTTTACAATGTAAAATCACCGTCTTTTAAGAGGTCAGTCATGCAGCGAAAGGGGAATGTAAAGCAAACAACATTAAAAGAAATAGCCGAAAGAGCTGGTGTTTCTATTGCTACTGCCTCTAATGTCATCAACAATACGAGGCCGGTAAGTCACAATTTACGGTTAAAAGTTGAAAAAGTATTGGGGGAAATGACCTATCAGAGCAAATATAAACCGAGGAGTAGAGGAATATCTAGGCTTATCGCCTTTGTTGTTGATGATATGCAAAATCCATACTTTACCGAGATTTTCCCCGCAGCAGAGAGATGCGCGAAAACAATGGGTTATAACTTAATATTGGTTCAATCTATAAAACATAGCCACAATATATTATATATTAAGGACCTAGAAGACAAAAATATAAGCGGCATAATTGGTTTTGCACTTATTAACCAAGAATATCTAGAAGAACTATCTTTAAACATTCCCATGGTGTTGTTGGCGAATGATCCGGGTTTACCATTCTCTTCTGCTGTAATCCTTCCTGACGAAGCTGGTTCGTTCTTAGCAACAGAGTACTTAATAGCCTCGGGTCATAGAAATATAATAGTCATGGGGGGCCCCTCAAAAATCCCTTGTTTTGCAAGGAGATATAAAGGATACGAGAATGCTTTTAAAAAAAATAATTTACCTTTTAACAAAAAAAATATAGTTGAAATCGAACCTAATTTTTCCCAAGCATTTGTGAGTACAAAAAAAATATTAGAAGAGAACAAATATAATATAACAGCTTTCATGACTCACAACGATATAAGTGCCTGCGCTGTTATGGCTGCAGCTCGAGAAATGGGGATTCGGATACCGGAAGATCTTTCAGTCGTTGGTTTTGACAATACTTATCTAACAAATATCACAAATCCTCCCCTCACCTCTGTAGATATTCCCAAAAAAACCGTAGGCATCAGGTTGGTTGAGCTTGTGGTGCGCTTAATTAATGGCCAGAGCGCACCGGTTTCAAATATAAAGGATGTGAAATTAAATCTAAGGGGATCAACGGCTGCCGCTAAGGAAGCGGAAAGGAGCAAAGAACAATGAAGTTAGGATGTGCTGTTTGGTGTTTTTCTCACCCTCATTATGCTCCACCATATGAAAAAGCTATAGAAAATATTGGAAATTTGGGATTTGATGGAACAGAACTAATTGCTTACACAAAAGAAGATTTAGACAACTATTACACAGCAGAGAGAATAAATTCCCTAAGGAAACTCTGCCGTTCTTACAAATTGGAACTTTCAGAGTTTGTGTTGTATGAATTCCTACTTAGTGGACTTGCCAGTAGCGATTCGCGAAAAAAAGAAGAAGCGCTGGAAATATTCGAAAAAGGCGCTCGGATAGG
>PWXL01000171.1 GCA_003561145.1 Candidatus Atribacteria bacterium | reverse complement strand
TTACAATAAAGGAGGTGCTTTTTCACGATTCTATGCGGATCCACATCTTTCAATCAACTGGCTTAATGAAGGGCATGAGTTAAAAGCCTTCACGCTTTTAACACCCGGTACAACACATTGGTCTAGAAATATTCGTAGCCCGGATTATTACTTCCGACCAGCGATTTCCTGGTCTCGTCGCAGCCAGAAAGGACTAAGCATTCGCGCTATGCCACAGGGCTGTATTTTCGGTGAAAAGGGGCCTGCTATATTTCTGCAAAAGGATGACTACCTATCGCTGTTAGCACTGTTGTCAATTACTAACAGCAAACTCTTCGGATTACTTATTGAGCTTCAAATGGCATTTGGTTCCTATGAGGTTGGTGTTCTTCAACGAACTCCTGTGCCTGATTTGACTCCAGAGGAAACATTAACTCTCGCCAATCTCGCCCGTCGCGCTTGGTCACTCAAACGGAACCTCGACACCATCACCCAAACTTCCCACGCCTTTACCGTCCCCGCCGTACTTCAAGTCCACGGTGCCACCCTCAGCCAGCGTGCCCAAGCCTGGGCCACCACCGTCGCCACCCCCGAACAAGAACTAGCCCAAATCCAAGCCGAAATCGACGCCCTGGCCTTTGACCTCTACGGCATCAGCCCCGAAGAAGTCGGCGCAAACAGTCCTCTGAGCGCAGCCGCAACGGAAGACAGCTCCCTGGACGACGTCGAAGGAGAAGACGAAGACGACACCACCGAATCCGCCGACCTCCCCTCCCTCGTCCACGGCCTGCTCGAATACGCCCTCGGCGTTGCCCTCGGTCGCTTTGACCTCCGCCTCGCCACAGGCGAACATCCCCACCCCTCCGAACCCGAGCCCTTCGATCCCCTCCCCGCCTGCTCCCCCGGCATGTTGGTCACCGCCGACGGCTTACCCCCCACTTCTGCCGAAGCACTGCCCCCCAACTGCCCCATCGACATCCCCTTCAACGGCATCCTCGTAGACGACGAAGGCCACCCCAGCGACATCATTCCCCCCATCCGCCAAGTACTCGACCTCATCTGGGGCGACCAGGCGGGCGACATCGAGCAAGAAGCCTGCCAAATCCTCAGAGTCTCTAGCCTGCGTGACTACATCGCCAAACCCAGCGCCTTCTTCGCCGAGCACCTCAGCCGCTACTCCAAAAGCCGCCGCCAGGCCCCCATCTACTGGCCCCTCTCCACCCGCTCCGGCAGCTACACCCTCTGGCTCTACTACCACCGCCTCACCGACCAAACCTTCTACACCTGCATCAACGACTTTGTCGAGCCCAAACTGCACCAGGTCAACCAGGCCACCACCCAACTCCGCAGCCAAAACAGCCGCACCCGCGACGAAGACAAACGCCTCGAAACCCTCCAAACCCTAGAGCTAGAACTCATCGACCTCCGCGACGAACTGCTCCGCATCGCCCAGCTCCCCTACAAACCTAACCTCAACGACGGCGTCCAAATCACCGCCGCCCCCCTCTGGCCGCTCTTTGGCCTCAAAAAGTGGCAGACCAAACTCAAAGACACCTGGAATAAGCTCGAAAAAGGCGACTACGACTGGGCACACCTGGCCCACACCATCTGGCCAGAGCGTGTGCGCGAGAAGTGTAAGGGGGATAAGTCGCTGGCCATAGCTCACGATCTCGAAGCCCTCTACGAAGCCCCACCCGAGCAACCCAAGAAGAGCCGTCGTAAGCGTAAGTAACGCAGATAAGGCATTTTGCCCAATGGCGGATACTATAGACTCAGCATCTATCGAACCTAGGCTTATGACTGGTAATGCCAACGACCCTAATCAGGCAAATGGGCCGCTAGCCTTTCTTAGTTCATTTTGGGCTGATTTATCTAAGCAAGACAAAATTATTCTTGGTGCTCCCTCTGTTCTTCTCGTCACAGTCCTTTGGACGTTAGACAAATTTCCAGAGGATCTTAAATCTCTAGCAGTCATAACTGCTGTATGCATCTTTGTGATTGCGTGGTTAATTGTCCTCGCAGCCCAGTGGAGGAGAAGTAGAAATCGCAATTACTCCTTAGCTCGCGAAAGAGATTTAATCATAGAAAACTGGAATATTCGATACGAACAGATGCATGAACTTAGGAAAAGAGTAACTAAAATTCAACGAGACTTAGAGTCTTTAATGCAGGAGGGAAGACTAGACCCACAAAACCAATCCTTAATCGACCTCAGCGCATTGGTTACAGAAATCGACAAGTACATAGACACAACCAATCGCAGAGTCTTAGAAATTGAGCAATCCGAAGAAGTGGTTAACACTCCTGAAGAAAATCAAGCCCTTATTGACATGCTCAAGAGCCAAGCACCCATTGAGACTATTCACGAGAGCGTTTCTAATCCCTCAATTTCTGACTAAATGCCTTGGCTAAGTATTCATAGTAATGAGCAGCCGCTGGGACGCTTCCGCTCTTAGCTCTATATTGAAAAACCTGTATGAAAATATTTCTGGGATGACCAAGTTCAGCTTTTACGCCTGCCTTCAGAAATGGTCGAACGCCCCATTTATCAAGCACATCGTATGTGCCAGCAATCATGGCATGTTTCACCAACTCATCAAAGTAAGTTGCAGCCTCGCCTTCATTACCTTTGGGAATTAAACACCCTTGCCGGTGAAGGTTGTCAAAAAGTTCATCAAGACGTCTGAGGTAGGCTGCTGAGCCCAACGCATAATTAGTTTGCTCTTCAAGCAGTTTTTTCCGATATTTAGCCAAATTTTCCTTGACCGTAGGGGCCGCTTGGCAATTCACGTGCTGAATCTGGCGTTCTAAAGCATCCATGGCGTTTCTAAATTGATCCCAGTCCATCAGCCGGTCGCCTCTCAACGATCTTCATATCCATCCTTCTCGTGACTCCCCAATAGAT
>PWXL01000074.1 GCA_003561145.1 Candidatus Atribacteria bacterium | reverse complement strand
CTTCTTCAATATAACACCATTTTTTCAAGCGACCATCAGATTGCTTTGCTTCCTTTACTGGTTTGCTTATGGTCCTTTGTATCCATTCATCTTTGATATATTTTCTATCTGGGCGGTGTTTCATTTGCAAAAAATATTGGGTAAATTTCATAAGCATATTATACCAAGCAGGGGATAAAAGAGGGGAAAATTCGTGAGTGGTTGTAATGGTCGTGAGTTGTATAAAGGCAGGGAGCCGTGGAAAGTAGGAATGCTGAAGTCGGAAGGCAGAATGTAAAGGCTGGGGAAGGTGGGGCGGGGAAGGTGGGGCGGGGAATTGGGGAATTAGAAAGGCTTTTCAAATCAATATTCAACAAGCCGGCTTCAGCAATGCACTCGTCTGTCCTTCCCGAATGCAGTAATTTTATCCCCGTATGTAGTAAACGGGGACGGGAATCCAGCGGCTTTCGTATTTTAGAAACAAAGACGCTGGATCCCGGATCAGGTCCGGGATGACAGGATTTAAGGCGGTGCCCTGCGGACGGAGGCCCGGCGTTATCGGACCTTTCCACTCACGATTCACGGAATTTATCCCCTTCTACTCTCCGACCCTTTTACGGACCGTTTTGTTGGGTCTCCCATCTACGTCCCGTGTTTTGGGCAAAAAAACCACAGCTCCATTATTGATGTATTGATGGGCATCCGGATAAATGGAAGGGTATCGAATTTCTGCCGCTACTGAGATTTATTCATAATCAGTGACATTTTCCTTCAGCAGGTTCTCTACCTTGACCAAAAATACTTTGGCATACTCGAGTATTTCATCGGCCTGATCGATAGAGATGGTAACCAATTCCCGGTAATCTCCCATCTGCCGCAGGTCGAATGCTTTATGGAGCCAAAAACTGGTTTCTCTGGGTAATCGTTCTGTCTTGATAAAATATTGATCAAAAAGCGCAATAACTCCACTGTGTTTGGAAGAACCTTTTCCGATGAACAGCAAGAGGGCTAACGTACCGTAAAACATAGCATAATAGGCACGATTCACGATCCCCCAGGGGGTGCCTCCCTGGCTTCGAAGAAGCAAGGCGTCATTCAGGGTTTCTCCGGCCATGGCCAAGCGGAAACGAATAAGCGTTTGGATTTCTTTATTCAATAAGTACTCCCTCCTGACGAACAGCTTGAAAGAAAGGAGACTCTTGTAAAGTGGGGATTTCTTCTTCAGCAACAGGTGTGATTGAAAGAACAATTCCAGCATTCAACCCGATTTCCCAGGATATTTCAAAAAGTGTATTCAAGATCTCATGAGTCAGCTGGGGAAGAATGACCAGCAAATCTATGTCAGAGTCCCAGGTTGCCTCTCCTCGGGCATAGGAGCCGAATAATATCATTTCTACCGGGGAACCGAGTTCTTGTTCAGCCTTCCGGCGAAAACTTGCCACAACTTTTCTTATAAGCTTCTCTCTCTTGTTCTTACTTTGTCTCATAGTAGCTTCCTTCTTGAATATCTTATCATAGATCGGTAATGGAAAGTATGAAGTATGATTTCTGAAGTAGGAATGTAAAGGCGGTGCCCTGCGGGCAGGGAGACGTGTAAAGTAGGAATACTGAAGTAGGAAGTAAGAATTTCAAATCTGCAATCATACATCTGAAATCAGCAATGCACTCCTCTGTCCTTCCCGAATGCAGTAATTTTATTTCCGTATGTAGTAAACGGGGACGGGAATCCAGCGACTTTACAGGGCGGTTGAGAGTTTAGCGGGTTAGTGTTTAGTGTTTTAGGGTTTTTAAAGTACCTTGCACAACGGTACTATTGCCACCTGGAAAAAAAGAAACATCAAAGTCGCTGGACCCCCGCTTCATACATGCGGGGGTGACGGGCTTAAGATAAGTTTTCCGCTGAAGGCAGTGCCTTTCGGGCATTCTCCTAAAGAATTTCAACCCTACTCACGACTCACTCCTCACGGACTTCAATATGTTTCATTTCATTACTTAACCAACTTCACGAATGAATCAAGGAGGGAGCGGTTTTTCACCCGCTCCCTCCTATTTACGATAGTTCAGCTAAGCGATTTGAGTACTTTACAGCATCACTGACACAATTGAACATCCAGGTGGATGGCGTAGTAGGCATATTCACCTATATTTACTGTAAGGTCTGTGCCCTTATAGCCTGTAAACTGCCCGGCAGGCGGTCTGGAATCTGGGATTTCATTATAACCCTGAATCTTGACTGTTTCGTTACCTTCCCGCAATTCCCAGCCACCTGTCAGTGTAATGTATACAATTCCGCCAACAACTTCTACAGTTCCCATGTCAATTGTTTGCCCAGCCCAAATGGTCTGTACTTCACCTACACTTGCGTCATAGTAAAACCACCATGCTGCTCCACCTCCTGCGGTATCTCCACCCCAAGCGGTTTCAGTTTGGCAGTCAGGTGGCGGGGGCGGCGTATAGGTGTTGGTGAAGGTGACGTTGACATTGGCATCTTCTGTGAGATTGATTTCGACCACACCGTTGTTCACAGACACTTGTGCGTTGGATGGATCGAAAACAATGCTATCCAGGGTGAAGCCTGCTGGAACGTCTGTTTCGGTAATGGTGTAAGTCCCAACATCGATGTCATGGAAGTCATCACCCGTAGTCTGCTTGTTTTGTGACAAGGTGAAGGTGTCTGTGAATGTGTTGTCGGAAGCGATGCTGAATTCGAATGTCCAACCAGCTTGCCAGTTAATAGGCTCTCCGTCTTCGTCGATCAGTCCTTTTTCCACAGTAATGGAGCCGGTTGGTGCATCTATTTGTCTATTGGTAAAAGTAACTTCGGCTGATGGAGAAGCTGCGTTGAGGGTCACACTCGCCGTGCGGCCCGTCTCTTCTGCCCCCCCATTAATCTTGTAAGTGGTGGACCATCCGGTAGTAGTTT
>PWXL01000229.1 GCA_003561145.1 Candidatus Atribacteria bacterium | reverse complement strand
CAGCACACAGATGAACAGTAGCCTTTTCCCCGTTCCTTATCCCGCGAACCGACACACTGAACAAAACCAATCCGGCGTGGAACATTTCCGTCGGAGGGCCTCACTACTTTGCCCTGGAAGGGACCGGACGCATTCAAAATGCGCTCAAAATCCAGGCTGGTGACAACGTTGGGAAAACGCCGGTACCCGAGCTCACGATACCATTCAACCGGGTCGAACGCTTCGGCCCCGGCAGCGAAGAGAATTGCCCCCACTTCGATTTCCTGCAGTGTTTCATTCTGCCGGTGGTTGATGGCGTTGCGCTGGCAGGCGACGACACACTGCATGCATTCAGAACATCCACCACAGGAAAGACAGCGGGCTGCCTCTTCCTTCGCTTCTTCCTCGCTGTATCCAATCTCCACTTCTTCGAAACCGGCTTTTCTTTCCTCAAGCGGAAGTGTCTTCATTCGTATCCGGTTCGCAAGTTTTTCACCCCAGTCTATTCGCAAGGGGGCGGGAGAGCGCTCCTCCTCTGTATATGTTTCACCACAAAGGAAAGCGTGTATGGAAGCAGCCGCACGTTTTCCATGCGCGATAGCTTCTACCAAAGTAGCCGGACCCAGGACCAGGTCTCCACCGGCAAACACCCCTGGACGGGATGTTTCCATGCGCTTGTTGACCTTCACGGTTCCCCAGCGCTCGAATTCCAACCCCTCTTCCGGGACTGCGGGTTTTTGTCCAATAGCCAGTATGAAGAGATCTCCTGCCACTTCAAAACCCACCCCCGGAATAGGCTCGGGCTTTCTCCGTCCTGACTCATCAGGCGCACACAAGCGCATCACATACGTTTCGAGATAGAGTGTACCGGACCTTTCGGTAAAACGCTTGGGGCTCGCGCAGTAAAAAATTTCCACCCCTTCGCTTATCGCGTCCTCTATCTCTTCATCCCGGGCGGGCATCTCCTCCCTGGAACGCCTGTAATAGATGGAAACCCGGCGGGCGCCGCGTCTCAGAGCGCTGCGGGCACAATCAATGGCCACGTTTCCTCCGCCGACTATTACCACGTCCTCTGCAGTCGGTACCTCTCTTCCTGAGTTGACCCGCTCGAGATAGTCGAGTCCGTCCATCACCCGTGGATGATCCTCTCCCTCTGCTCCGCTCTTCATCCCGCGCCATGCTCCACACGCAAGATAGGCAGCTTCAAACCCCATTTTTTTCAGGTCATCCAGGGTAAAATCCCGTCCCCACGAACGGCCTGTCTGTAATTCCACCCCGCCTTCGAGAATAGTATCGATTTCCCTGCCAACCACGTTACGGGGAAGGCGATAGGAAGGGATACCATACCGCATCATACCGCCCGGGTGTTCCCGTTCGTCAAAAACAGTCACCTGATACCCACGCAATGATAAAAACCAGGCACAGCTCAATCCACTGGGACCGGCACCCACCACGGCAACCTTATTCTCCCTGGCAGGTTCTTTCTCGGGGATGAGAGAGAGACCCTTATCGGTTTCATAATCTGCGAGAAACCTCTTGAGATGGGGAATTCCCAGCGGCTCGTCCAGTTCACCCCGTTGGCACGCCTCCATACAGGGGTGATGGCAGGCCCTTCCACAAATGGCCGGAAAGGGATTGTCCAAACGCACCGTGCGTCCCGCATCTTCGTACCTTCCGGCACGAAGAAGAGCGACATATCCCTGTGCTTTTTGTTCCAAGGGACAGGCTGCCTGGCAGTTGGCCACTCCATGTTTTTCAATAGTGAAGGCGTTGGGAAAAGCCTGTGGGAAAGGGCGGTACACCACTTTCCGGGTATTCAAATAATTTTCGCAGTGATTGGGTACCTCCACCGGACAGGCCTCTGCACAATCCCCACACCCCGTACACTCACCGGGATCCACGTAGCGAGCTTTATTGCGGACACTGACCCGGAAATTCCCCGGTTCCCCCGCTATTGTGTCCACCTCTGCATAGGAAAGAATATCGATGTTGAGATGCCTGCCGCATTCGACCAGTTTTGGAGAAAGGATGCACATCTAACAGTCGTTGGTGGGAAAGGTTTTATCAAGGCGCGCCATCAAGCCCCCGATGGTCGGGGAGGATTCCACCAGGTATACATGAAAACCGGCATTGGCTAAATCCAGCGAAGACTGGATCCCGGCTATGCCGCCTCCTACTATCATGACACTTCCATTTTTTCTATTCTGCATCATCTTCCCCCTTCCTGGTCCAGGAAAGCTTCTCTGTTTCTTGCTTGTACAGGCGGGCGAATTCTTCCTCGGAGGGGGGTGTTCCTCTATCCCACAGGTATTCGACGAGATCCCTCCGCAAACTCTGTGTCCGCCGGTCAATCTCGTCTACAATCCTCAGCCATCTCTTATCTACATACCCCTCCTCCACCGCCATAATTCTGAGGGCTTTCAGAAGGTTGGTGAACTCGACATCCTGGGGACAATGAGCGGTACAGGTGTAACATCCGATACACATCCATATTTCCTTGGAACGCAGTACATCTTCCCTGTTCCCCATGAGAACCTGGTGAATGATCCTGCGCGGATTGAAGCGCTCTTCCACTTCGGACACCGGACAACCTGCTGTACATACCCCACACGCGAAACACACTAAAAGCCCTTCGCCTCCCGGTCGAGAAGCTACCTGGAACTTCCATCGGGCATCAAGTTCTTTTTGGGTCTTCATGATTGTGTTCAGCTCCTTTGAGAGGGCGGGGAAAAAGTCCTGCTCTTTCCACGATCTCCGGGATAATGCTTTCCCACGCGATGGCCATAATATGCACACCTGCCACCCCCTCTATTTCCTTCAACCGTTCTATGGTCTCAACACAGATGTTCACTCCCTCGGCCTTGGCATCCTCTGCTCCCTCCAGGCGCTGGATGAGTGTTTCAGGAATAATAAGACCGGGAACTTCCTCCTGCAT
>PWXL01000108.1 GCA_003561145.1 Candidatus Atribacteria bacterium | reverse complement strand
GCTCTCCCGGTGATTGTTACCATAGTTTTTTTGAGGGTTATCGATGCATTCAAGGTTTTTGATACGGTATATATTCTTACCGGAGGGGGACCCGGTACGGCTTCTGAAATGCTCAATTTTTATATCTATGTAAAAGGCTTCAGGGCGTTTGATCTCGGGTATGGGTCTGCTATGTCATGGGTGCAGCTTGCCATTATTATTGCCCTCTTTACGTTCTTTATTAAATCATTGAAAAGAATGGGAGCAATGAGATAATGGGAAACAGTTATTATAAAATACAGAGTCCATATAAGAAATTTATAATTTACTTTATATTAATATTATGGTTAGTATTTACTATATTTCCCATCTATTATAACGCGATTACATCATTTAAAGATCACGCCACTGTATACACGCCGGTTCCCAAGTTTCTTCCTTTTGTGGACTTTGAACCGAGTGTATTGGGGTGGATTCACCTGATAGGTAGAACCGCACCCGGGGAAGCAGCATACCAGGTAATGCAGGTTTTAGGGCCTCGGGCACTGTATTTGCGTAACAGCCTTGTGGTGGCCCTGGGAAGTTCTCTGATCACAATTGTCCTTGGGGTTATGGCGGGATATGCATTGACCCGGTTTACATACCGCAGGTGGAGCAATGACAATATTGCCTTTTTCATACTTTCCCAAAGGATGTTTCCACCGGTAGCTTTGGCCATGCCTTTTTTTATTCTCTTCACCACGGTAGGTCTGATGGATAACGTGATCAGTTTGATCATGGTCTATAGTGTGATGAATTTACCCTTGGTGACCTGGATTGTGAAGGAGTTTTTCGCTGATATTCCAAGAGAACTTGAGGAAGCAGCTTTGGTCGATGGATGTTCACGGTGGAAGGCGCTGTATAAAATAGTTATTCCGATAGCGATCCCCGGCATCGCCGTTTCTTTCCTTTTTTCCTTTATTTTCGCATGGAATGAATTTCTGATTGCCCTCACCCTTACTTTTCAGAGCGCAAAGACTCTTCCCCTCCAGATGGCAGGTCTCACAACATTACGAGGTCCCCAGTATTGGGATATCGCGGCAAATTCGATGGTGATTATCATTCCACCGTTAATTATTACATTGTTAGCCAATAGATATATTATTCGTGGGTTATCCCTCGGTGCCGTGAAACAATAAAGCTATTTCACCTGAAGAAGAGGTGAACTGTCCGCACTGCAGCATCAGAGTGTTTTGAGTAAGAATCCTAATTTCCTCTACGGAGCCTGCCATGGAGCGGGCATCATCGAGGTGGAAAACCCTTGGATGGAAACCACTTCCGACTACCCCTGGAAGAGAACATGACCTTCATGGCCGACACCTTCCTCACCTTTCCTGAATACGGTTTTCGCTGGGAGGACGGTTTCCGGGTGACCAGGGATGGTTGTGAAGTGTTTTCGGACGCGCGGAGTGAGTTATTGAGCTGTAGCTTCCTCTTCTTTCAATAAAACAGTAGAGGCGAGGAGTAGAAGGGGAGTGGCTCTCTCTGCAGTGCTTCATGGATGCTGAATTCCGAAGACTCCTGGTTTTCATCCTCGATGCCGTAATGTAGTAACTGGCCGACTTCTCTGTATAGAGAATGAGCATGCGAGGATGCAGCTACATCCTCCTTTTGGAAGAGCATTGCCGCTGTTCCACGTTCACCGTTCTTCGTAACCACTTTCACTCACCTCTTACCAATTTTCTTTCTCATTTTCCCTGTTTTTCCTAACATTACCTGTTATTACAGACAGCTTCCCAATATAATGCTACTATGATACAGATATCAGTTGCATTTGATAGCATTCTTTACTTATCCCACATGATTTATGACCGAGTTTGAGAAAGGAGGAAACCATGGTCGAGTCAAGAGACAACATGCATATATTGAGACCGGACCTTCCCCCCCACATTGCCTCAGGTATGAGTAAGGATATGGTAATGTTCAAAACGTGCGCCGCCATGTGTGTCCCACTGGTGTTGGGGGTAGCTGCGATAGGATGGAACGCGTTATGGCAAATTCTTATCGCCATTGGTACGGTATTGGTTCTGCATTTTGTGATCCAGTTGTGGGAACGTACGACTGAACGCACAATAACCTATTCTACACCTGCATCTCCCCTGGTGCTTGCCATGATTGTAGGTTTGAGTATGCCTGCAGCCTCACCGTACGCGGTCACAGTAGGGGTAGCTGCTTTGGCCATGGTTGTATTCAAATATCTGCAGGGAAGACTGTTGTATAGAAAATATGTCAATCCGGCAGCTGCATCGAAAACCATTTTGTTGGCAGTGCTTTCGATCATCGTTTTATTTGAAGATCCATTGCGGGTCGGTATGATATTTCATCCCCACCATTTACGCCTGGACATGATATCAGCCGATGGATTTGCTGACGCGGTTTCTTTTTACAAAACAGATACCATGTCGGCTGCACAGAGTTTGTTTTTATGGAAAACTCATGGCTGGATCGGCGGTGCTTCAGGAGTGGGTGTTTTGATAACGGGGGTTGTGGCGAGTTTCTGGATCAAACTCAAATGGCGAATACCTCTCTCTTTCTTGCTTGTCATGACAGCTTTGGCGGCAGGGATGGGGCTTATCACCGGAGGAGATGCGGTGTCACGGATTGCGCTGCATGTCTTCACGGGAAGTGTCATTTTTCTGGCGTTTTTTATGGCTACCGAACCACAGTCAACGCCGATGCCCGAACGTGCCCAGATTCTTTTTGGTGTGGTCTTAGCTGCTCTCACCTTTCTTTTACAACTTGCGGGTGTGCTGGGCGGTTCAATTATCGCCCTGGTGATTCTGAATGTGTTCACTCCTTTATTCGACAGGTTCGGTCACAGGAGGGCCATAGGCCAGAAAGGAGGGAAACACGATGCGTAGGTATTATGAAGAAAAAAACGGTTTCCGGGTAGACGCTC
>PWXL01000182.1 GCA_003561145.1 Candidatus Atribacteria bacterium | reverse complement strand
GCGTCACCCCGGCATGAAGTAAGGCCCATTGGCTTTATGTGTATCGTGTTCCACATTCAAAAACCAAAGTCACTGGATTCCCGTCCCTGTTTATTACACACAGGGACAAGCTTACTACATGCCGAAAGGACAACAGGGCATTTCTGAAGTCAGATGTATGATTGTAGATTTGAAAAGCCTTTCCACTTCTCACCTCTTACGACTCACGGCTTTTCCCCTTTCAGGCTTTCCATCATCATATCGACAAATCCCCGGGGATTGAGAATGTGCAGATTTTCAACCTGTTTTTTCAAAGTAAGAAGGTTTTTATCTCCTGTGATCAAAAATTGAGCCTTCGTTTCCAATGCGACCGCAATATATACATTATCAGCCTGATCACGGGAGTAATGATACAGTGCTAAAAAGGGCAGTGGATGGTGTGCCGCCGGCGATAACGCTTGAGATGACAACATTGGCATCTAAAACGGACTTAATCCCGTGAGGCATATATTTTCTGACGGGCTCTCTTCAGTATCTCAGCAGCATCTTTTTCTGAAATACCGGTGTTTTTGAGTGCCTCTTGTGCCTGGATAAGAGAAGCTTCAATTGGGCTGAGAGCCTCAATCCTGGCTACCGGTTTGCTGCGCATCGTGATGATGATCGTTTCTTTTGATTTTACCAGGGATGACAGTTTGCTTTTCGCTTCTCTCATGTTAACGACCTGCATAGTAACCACCTTTGTAACACTGATATGGTTACATTATTATATCTTAGTCCATAGAGATCGGAGTGCATCTGGTGAGGAGTCGCTTTCCCCGCCCTTATCCGAATCACGTCTTACTCCTCACGGTTTTTCCGTTCCTGCTTTCCGCCTTTACATTCATACTTCAGCAATCATACTTCATACTTTACATGGCCCCTTTTCCCCGGCCTTGAGGCCCTTCCCACGCCTTCATCCGTCTTAATTCTCACGTCTTACTCCTCACGGTTGTTTCCTTCTCCTTCCTACCAGATCATTGCTAAATAGCTCTCAAGTTCCGCTTCAGAGAGAAAGCCCAAAGGGCTACGGACAATTTCACCCTGCCAGTTGATAAAAAACGTGCGGGGGATAGCGGAAACACCGTAGAGATTGGATGCTACCCATGCAGAATCCACCACCACCGGATACGTGATGTCATTATTATCGACATAAGCGGCGATTACAGCCGGTGTTCCGGCTCCCACTCCCAGCACGAGGAGATTCTGGGTATCTTGGTATTCGGCATATATCGCATTGAGGGGAGCAATCTGCCGCTGGCAGGGACGACAGCCGGGCCTGAAAAAGCTCACCACAATGGGGCGGCCGAGGTGATCTCCCAGGGTGAAGCTTTCCCCCTCCACAGTTTGCAGAGTAAAGTCCTTTTGCATCTCACCTGGCGTGGGCGTCGGGGTGGGTGTGGGGGTGGGTTCCGGCTCAGCAGGAAGGCAAGCGCTTACGAGGCACACAAGAATCAACAGTACAATGACAGGGACAAACCGGTTCATTCTTTCAGTCATCACTCTACCTCCAATATACGGCGTATTCAACGACCACCTACTTAAGGGAGCGGGTTCAATACCTCGGGAACACCTCACCCAGGCGAGCTGTCAAAAATCCATATCATTACCAGTGGTAGGATAGCAAACATCACAGCCAAGTCAATGGGGTCACATCTTGTGTTTTGCCTTTTCTTCCAACATCATCTTCGCATGGTTATGGAGGGATGGGATTACGTTATTTTAAAAAACTGCCGTGATCCCCAGGTTTCAAACCGCAGGTTTTCCAACCATGACATCCGGACTGAGAGTGATCCGCGATCAGAGGGTCTCATCTGATTTGCGCAGCCTCGGTCTTTTCTCCTGGTACGAGATAGTTTCCTTTCATACCAGAACCGTACAGGTCTATTCATATTCTATCCCGGGCTAGGACGCGTAATCTCTCATCTTTCCTCTTACCGGAGGTTATGGTGTCCGGGGGACGTGGGAGACCCCATTCACCATCCGCTTACCGTACTTTCGCAATTGGACATACGGGGGAAGAAGAGTACAATAGATCCTGCATATGGTGCAGCGGGAGAAAGAGAGGAGCCTCATGCCTTTTGTAATGCCGCAAAAAGCAGAACGAATGAAACACCTTGAAGATGAACTCAACAAAGCCCGAAAGGCTATCATCCCCTTTAAACCCCGCAAAGTAATCGTATTCGGTTCCCTGAGCCGGGAAAATGTGGGCTCATGGAGCGACATAGATGTACTCATTATTTGGGATACCGGTCTTTCTTTTATGCAAAGATTGCAAGTGTTTTACGATGCTATCGAGCCCTCTGTTGCGATGGATATTCTGGTGTATACTCCCGCCGAAATAGAATCCATGAAAGAGTCCAACCCGTTTATACGCCGGATATTGGAGGAAGGAAAGACCGTGTATGAAACGTGACCATCGATTACATACCTACCCGCTACCCCAATGGGTTACCGGGCGGTATACCTGCAGAGGTCTTTCAGGAAGAATACGCGACCATGGCCATAGAAAAAGCAACGAGGATCATCGCCTATATTGAAGAGCGCATCAGGTAAGCACCCAACCAGAGGCGGTCCGTACATCGATACGACCAAAAGGCAGTGAGTCGTGAGTAGTTGGAAAGGATACAGGCAAACGCTCCTGTCTCAAGCGCATTATTCTTCTTGTCTTTGCGAGCCGAGCCGCTGTGCGAGGCGTGGCAATCTATGTTTTTGCCCTTTTACAAGCACAGACTGCTTCGTCGGCACACAGCGCCTCCTCGCAGTGACGGTTAAACCCCGTGAGTAGTGAGTCGTGGAAAAACCTGAGACCAAGGCTTCAGTTAAGGACTTATTCCACCAACACACTTCAACACTTCCCCCTTTGCCAGGCTTTTACATGTGCGTTTCCGTTTTTTTATTTTTTCAAATCCGCAATCTGC
>PWXL01000269.1 GCA_003561145.1 Candidatus Atribacteria bacterium | reverse complement strand
TTTCCCTGGAGGAAACGGTCACCCGGGATGTTTTTGAGGGACTGATCAAGGGCCTGATCGACGCGACCTCCAGGCAGATTCAATCGGCCCTGGGCGATGCCCGCCTCGAAGCCGCCGACCTGGACCTTGTTCTCCTGGTGGGCGGTTCAACCCGAATCCCTTACGTACGGCAGTTTATCGAAGAAACTCTGGGGCAGGAACCCCTTTCCCTGGTCGCCCCCGACCTGGCGGTGGTGCGGGGCGCAGCCGTGCAGGCCGGCATTTTGAGCGATCAACTGTCCACTGATACAGATATTCTGATCACCGATGTCTGCCCCTACCCCCTGGGGACCTCGATAGTCGCTATCATGGGCGGTTTACCGGTAACCGATACCTTTGACGTGATTATCCCCCGGAATGTGACGATTCCGGTAGTCAAAGAAAAGGTGTACGGCACAGTCACCGACAACCAGACCGAGGTAGAGATCAATGTCTACCAAGGCGAATACCGGAAGGCCTCCTATAATAACTTTCTCGGCCGCTTCATACTCGAGGGTGTACCCCCTGCCCCGGCATTCAAGGAGAAAATCAATATTTCTTTCGCCTATGATGTCAACGGCATCCTGCAGGTCGAGGGAACCATCCTGAGCACGGGAGCCAAGGCCAACCTGGTGATCGAGACCATGGGCATGACTATGGAGCCGGAAATCGACCTCTCGGGGTGGGAAAAGAAACCGAACGCCCGCAGATATAAAGCCATCATCAAAAAAGCACTGGAAATGATCGATCGAGGGGAAGCCCTGGTCTACGTCCCTGAAATGGAAAGCCTGGTCAGGAAAATCAAGACCGGGCTGGTACAGGGAGAAAACAGGAACCAGCTCGACAAGTACAAGGACGAATTGCACGAGACTATTTTCAACCTGTCAGAAGTGGAAGATGATTGACGTTCTTTCTTGTATTCACTACAACCGGGGACTGCAGCACGCCCGGGCCGGCCGGCTTGGTGAAGCGATCAAAAGCTTGGCCGGGGAAATGAGTTACGACCCGGGCAATGTCGAGGCATGGAACCTGGTGGGATTGTGCTATTACCGGCTGGGCTTGTATGCCATGGCCGGCCAGTGCTGGGGCGGGAGCGTCGAGCGCAAACGGGACGCCAACCCGGCCGCCGCCTACCTGGTCAAATTACGCACCGCCCTCGAGCAGGGCAAGCCGCTGTTCTCCCAGGTCGAGGTACTTACCTCCCGCCGGGAATACACCCGGGCCGCCCAGGTCCTGGAAGGGGATATCCTGCCGTTATTCGGCCCCTCCGAGATGCTCTTGTGTAAGCTGGGTCTCCTCAAGGCACTGCAGGGGAAAAGGGACCAGGCTGTTCAGTGCTGGAAACAAGCGTTGGCCGTCAATGCTGACAGCGAAGACGCCGGGCGTTACCTGGCCGAAATGGCCGTTCGCCCCTTGTCCCGGTTGAACAACCTGAAGAAGAAGCTTGCGAGGGTTTTTTACCGCCCCTCACCAGGGTCAAACCTATCATAAGAGATTTTTTCCAGTTCATTTGTCGTCTAAACCACAGGGAGCCAGAAACAGGATACCATGGATGACTATTATAGTGTGTTGAACATCGAGGCCGGTGCAACGCCGGTTGAAATCAAAAAAGCCTATTTCGGGCTGGTTCGTAAATACCCTCCTGACCGTTATCCCGATGATTTCATGATAATCCGGGAAGCGTATGAAGTGTTGATCGACAACACAACCCGCCGGGAATACGATTCCGTCGCTTCGATGCCGGATACCGTCAGGCTCTATTACCAGGAAGCCCGTGAAGCCATGAAACTGGGAGACCCCGAGTCAGCCATCAAGTTCCTCGAAAGCGCGACCAGGCAGTATAAAAAATCCCGGGTCGTGAATTGCCTTCTGGGTGACGCTTATCTGGGCAACCTGAACTACGGTAAAGCGATAAAGATATTCAAACAGCTGGTCCAACAGGAACCAGACAACGCCGCTTTTGCCCGACGACTGGCCGAGAGCTACAGGCTGCGCGGCTGGCATGTCAAAGCGATCGACCAATACCACTATGCTTTAAGGCTCGATGAGGATAACATCTCTCTCTGGTTGGGCTTGATCGATTCATACCTGGCCGATGCCGATTATGCAGCAGCTTCAGGCACTGTCCAGCAAGCCCTTGAAGTCAGCACCAGAAAGGGGTGGAGTAATCTCGACCTCTACTACCACGTCATCATGATCGATCTGACTGCCGGTGCATACGATAGCTTGGAAACACACTTGGCGGAAATGACAGCGAAAGCGGGGGAAGACGATCTGGCCAGGACCAATGTAGCCTGGTTCCTGGCTACTCTTGCCCGCTATATCAACCGGTTTGGCCACTACTCTATATCAGCCACTGTCGCGAAAAGTGCGGTAGAGCTAGCCGACGGTGACCCAGAAATCGAAGACATGCTCGATGCACTGTTAATCGACAATGCCATATTCGACCAACTCAAGCAGCTCAGGAAAGACCCATCGATCAGCGATATCCTGGCCGATATGCTCGAATTCGAGCTGGAAAAATGCCGTGATGAAAGATGCCTGGACTGCACGTTTCAGCTGTTTTTTTACGAAATGGATATTGTCGTTGATATCAACCCCATGCGCAGCGAAATCCTTAAGCTGAAACAACGCTACCCGGAATTGTATAATCTCAAGAAAGAATTTTTTCGCCTGGTTCTCAACCGTAAAAAAGAAGCCCAGTTGCATGAGACGTACCGTAAAAAATTTCATAAACTGAGGAAAATCGATCCCCTGCGGTTCGAGCCGGAAGACGCCGGCGATGATTTGTATATGCCGCCCAAACCGGTAGTCCGTTCCGGGCCGAAAATCGGCCGCAACGAACCCTGCCCTTGCGGCAGCGGGAAGAAATATAAGAAGTGCTGCGGGAGATAGCGACGGACGATCAGGGGATAATTGTGGCCCCGG
>PWXL01000150.1 GCA_003561145.1 Candidatus Atribacteria bacterium | reverse complement strand
GTATATACCCACGGGTTCAAGCGAAACGTTCCCGGTGGATTGAACAATAAAAACATAACTCCCTCTTCTTGTCAATAGGGCGAAGAGTTGGAATCAGGGAGAAAGTTGCAATACGAGTCAAGACCGGGAAGATACAACGGTGAGAGGTCAGTCACTGGAGAGGTGAAAGGAAAAAACCATGGCCAGCCAGAGGGCACGATAAAAAAAGGAACAGTAAACATGAATAATGAAGAAATAAAGGGACAATAATGTGTTATGTCAGGTAGAATTCACCTCCCAACAAACTGACTGTCCCATCCGGAGAAATTGTTACTTTCTTCCCCCGGTAGTTTTCAGGAAAATCTCCCACAAGATACAAACACACACTCAAAGCACGCAGCAAAGCTTTATCTCCCTGCCCGGGGGGTGGTAAGACGACTACCCCCGGATAATAATAATGAGGATATTTCCCTTCATCAAGAAACTGGCCGTTCCGGGTAAGAAGAATACGGCTTTCCTTATATGCATAGGTCAGAATATCCTCTGCTGCATGGCCTTGCAGACCTGCCTCGCTGCAACACTTGGCATTCCATCCCATTTCCCGGAGCAAATCTGTGACCTCCCACCCCATACTTTCATCAATGAGAAAGCGGCTTCTCCTCTGGCTTTCCAAGCTTAATTCACGAGTTGTTTCAATATCGCTTACATCGGCAAGCGCACCCCAACCCATGTCTTTCACCCCCAATTATAATACAGTGGATTTTACTCACCTTACCGATACAGGAAAATCACATCTGAGCCTGGACATTATCTTCTATCTCCCCCAATCTATACAACATATTGTGATTTTCCAAAATAGTAACACAATATATTGTGTGAAACAAGTAGGAATGTAAAATACTATATAATAATGAGAGAGGCACCGAAACAGGGGGAGGAATGAGCATGAAAAGTATCTTGAAAATCGGCTGCATGGTGTTATGTATCTGTTTCGTGAGAATCTTGCCCATCCAAGCGCTGGACCCTCTCGATCAAGCTCAGTTATTCATGGAAAAAGGGCTGTACCGGCAAGCAATCGATTTGCTTATTCCCGTCCTGGACACACATGACGAAGACAGTGCTTCACGCGCTGCAGAAATGTTATATGCCCTTTTCAGCATAGAAAAAGAGCCAGAACGCTCTCTCGAAGCTTTAGAAGTTTTTGTAGGCTCGTTCCCGGCTTCCAGCCTTGCACCCCTTTATATGTACTGGATAGCAAAACTCGAAGAAGATCTCCTCCGGTACGATCGTGCTGAAGTACGATACAAAGAAATCATAGAACATTTTGTATCACCCGGGCAAGATATCTACGAGGTGCGCCCCATGGCCATGGAAGACCTGGCCCGTCTCCTTGGTACAAAGAAGGCACGCTATGGAGAAGCTATTGAATTGTACCGACGCTTAATCACTGAATATCCTGACTTAGAAAATCCCACCCATATTCAAGTAGAGATAGGTTCACTCTATGAAGCCACAGGAAAGATTGAAAAAGCCCTGGCAGTGTATACCGCTATTCTTGAGAGCCCGGATACCTGCTTCTATCGCGATTTGGCTTCTCTTCGTCTCCTGTATCTCCGCTCAGAACCTGTATGGGCACGAGATTCAATGGAAGCATTAGCCGAAGAACTCATTTTCGCTTTTCAAAGCAGTAATATTGATGAACTTACACATTTGGCCCGTAAAGGGGATTTCTGGGCAGGACAAATGTACAGTGAATTTGATATCATGGAATTTGCTCGTGTCGGGCCCTACCTTGAGAGATATCTTGAGAATGCAGCACTCGTTTTCGGAAAGCCCGCGCGTGAAAACGGAGAAGCCAGGATTCGGATTACAGGATGGCCGGATCCTCAGTTCAATATCATTTACCTGTTATTGGAGCGTGGTATATTCGGCTGGGAATGGAAGGGGATCATTCTTTCCGAACAGGAATTGGAAGAAGAGTTTTGGTAAAAAGTACAGGGGGTGCCAAACTATGGAACAACGGGAAAGCACATTTCAACGGAAAACACGAGAAACCGATATCACACTTACAGTGAACCTTGATGGAGCAAAAAACATTTCGCTTGAGATTCCGGTTCCCTTTTTCCCGCATCTCCTGAAAAGTATGGCTTTTTTCGCCGGATGGGACCTGAATATACAAGCCCGGGGAGACATTGAAATTGACTGCCACCATACCGTTGAAGATATTGGTATAGCGTTGGGAAAGGGCTTCAGGAAAGCCCTTGAAAAAGGTGGTAATGTTCTACGTTTCGGATCGAGTGTTATCCCCATGGACGAAGCTTTGAGCCAAGCGGTGATTGACCTGAGCGGAAGACCGTTTCTTGTATACAAGCCCGTTGTCCTTACCGAACGGGTCGGTAATTTTGAGGTTCTCCTGATAGAAGAATTCCTCCGCGCAATGTGTGTGAATGCAGAGATCACTTTGCATGCTATAATGCTGGGGGGAAACAACAGTCATCACTGTCTTGAATCACTTTTAAAGGCTATCGGGCACGCCCTGGGCACCGCCGCCCAATCTACCGGAGATACATCAGTCTTATCCACCAAAGGAATACTATAGGAGTAACAATTATGATCGCAATAGTAGATTATGGCATTGGCAATTTGTACAGTGTATACAAAGCCTTAGAACGATTGAAAGCAAGGCCTCGCCTCACTGACAATTATAAAGACATTAAGAAAGCAAGAGGAATTGTGTTGCCCGGTGTTGGCTCTTTTGGGGAAGCAATGGGTCAGTTGGAAAAAAAAGATTTGATCTCCTCACTTCATGAGGCTGTTGATAAAGACATACCGTTTCTCGGGGTATGCCTTGGGCTGCAATTGATGTTTGAAAAAAGCCAGGAATCACCGGGTATGACAGGTCTCGCCTTTTTCCGGGGAGATGTCCGTAAACTTCCACCCACCAACAAGATCCCTCATATGGGTTGGAATGATACACATTTCCTTCGCCACACAATTCTAACGGAGAATATCTCATCCGGGCGGTACTTTTATTTTGCTCATTCTTACTACGTCGCCCCCAGAGAAGAAAAGGACGTTGTGGTAGGCATATGCAACTATAATGTTACAATACCGGTTATTATTAATCGCGACTTGCTCTGGGGACTCCAGTTTCACCCGGAAAAGAGTTCCCACTGGGGAATGCGGTGTTTGTCAAATTGGGTGGAGGTAACAAAAGGATGATCCAGCCAATTCCGGCTATAGACATTCTCGGTGGTAAATGTGTCAGGTTGGAAAAGGGTGATTATCGTCAGAGTTGCATTTTCAGCCATTCTCCGGTCGACGTGGCAATCCGTTGGGTCGAACAGGCAGCTCCCATGCTCCACCTGGTTGATCTCGACGGTGCGAAAAAAGGTAAACCGGTAAATTTTCAAGTAATCAAAGAAATTGTCCGTTCCGTGTCCGTTCCTGTTGAAGTAGGAGGAGGGATACGGAATATACAGCACTTTTATCAATATCTTGAAATAGGCGTACAGAGAGTTATCCTGGGCAGCATAGCTTTTCAGGAACCAAAGATTATCAGTCACATGCTGCGCTCTTCCCCGGAAAGCGTTGTAGTGAGTATCGACCAGAGGAAAGGGAAAATAGCAATTGAGGGATGGACAAAAACCACCTCACTTTCTGCTCCGGAGGCCGCAAAAGAATTTTCTCAGCTGGGAGTGCAACACTTTGTTTATACCGATACAGAAAGAGATGGTACCCTGCAGGGATTTGACGTACCTGCCCTCCGCGGGTTCCTGGATACCAGTGGAGTCAGGGTTATTGTGGCGGGAGGGATCGCCACTATCCAGGATATTATTAACCTGAAATCTCTGGATGGAAAAATCGAAGGTATAATTCTCGGTAAAGCACTGTATAGCGGGACACTGCAGTTATCAGAAGCATTAAATATTCTTCGGGAGGAATGAGCGTTGCTTGCAAAACGAATTATCCCTTGTCTTGATGTGCGGGATGGACGGGTAGTCAAGGGAATACATTTTGAAAACATTAAAGACGTTGGTAATCCGGTTGAACTGGCCAAGAAATACGAAGAGGAAGAGGCGGATGAACTGGTTTTCCTCGACATCACAGCATCTTATGAAAAACGTGAAACTATGGTGGCGGTTGCGGAAAAAGTAGCCGCCAAGCTTACTCTGCCTTTTACGGTCGGAGGAGGAATCAACACCGCAGATCATGTAACAAACCTTCTCAAAGCAGGAGCCGATAAGGTCTCTATTAATACCGCAGCGGTTTTGAATCCTGCCCTTGTGGAGGAATTGGCCGAAAAATTCGGAAGCCAATGTATAGTAGTTGCCATAGATGTAAAAAAAACATGGGATCGCATCACCCGCCGAAGTTACTGGGAAGTGTTTATAAACGGAGGAAAAACCCCCACCGGCAAAGATGTGCTCCAGTGGGCTTCTCACGTGGAAAAGCTTGGAGCAGGCGAAATACTTCTTACCAGTATGGATACTGATGGCACGCAGGGTGGCTATGATCTGAGTTTAACCAGAAAAACCGCGGAACTCGTTTCCATCCCGGTCATTGCTTCGGGCGGAGCCGGACGGCTTGAACATCTAGCCGCTGTTCTTAGGGAAGGAAAAGCAGACGCGGCATTGGTGGCTTCAATTTTCCATTATGGCCAATTTACCATTCGACAAGCAAAAGAATTCCTGCATAAACGCGGCATACCCGTAAGACTAGATGATTGGAATGATGGATAAACTCTTACAGCAGGTTTCTTTTGATGAAAAAGGGCTTATCCCCGCGATTATACAGGATGTAGTCAGTGGGAAAGTTCTTATGCTTGCTTATATGAACCGGGACGCATTATCGCGCACACTGGAAAGCGGCACAACATGGTTTTACAGCCGGAGCCGTGGAGCTCTCTGGCGCAAGGGTGAAACCAGCGGCCATACACAAAAGGTCTGCGGTGTGTATCTCGATTGTGACGGTGATGCCCTCCTTGTCCAGGTAGAACAGCAAAAGGCAGCCTGCCATACAAAACATTTTTCCTGCTTTCACCGAAAAATACACCAATATGAGGTTTCACTGCCTCGAGACGATTCCCCTCCCTACCCCATGGCTGCTTTTCCGCAGGAATTGTTCAATATTATTGAAAAACGTGCCAAAAGCGGTAATGCTTCCTCCTATACTCTTTCACTCCTTAATGCTCCACGTCAAAAGGTGCTTCGTAAGTTGTTAGAGGAAGCGACGGAGGTTCTCTTGGCCTCCATGGAGGAAAGTGAAAAAAAAGAGGAAGAAGTACGGTGGGAGGCGGCGGATCTGCTGTACCACTTGCTTGTTCTCCTCAAAAAAGAAAATCTTACCTTCCTGGACATGTGCCGCGAACTCATAGATCGACATAAGGATCGGGAGTCATGAGTCGGATGAGATGCGGGAATAAGAAGTAAGCGCAAATTGGTATCTCGTGTGTCTTGATTCTTGGCCGGTACATATGATAATCTAAGGGCGTTCGTGGGTCCATAGCTCAGGGGTAGAGCAACCGGCTCATAACCGGTCGGTCCCTGGTTCGATCCCAGGTGGACCCACCATCATCTTACCTCAGGGAACACAATGTGGAAACAATAGATACAGTCGTTGGTTTTTTCAATACTCTTTGTCCTCTCACACTTGCCGCCCCCCAAGACCCCGTTGGTCTTCAGATGAGAGGCAGGCGAGAGAAAGTACATACTGTTTTCGGAGCACTGGAAATTGTTCCACCGCTTTGGGATAAGATTGAAACCTGTAATGCCGATTTTCTCTATCTCCATCACCCTCCCCTGTGGAAACCTTTCTCTCGGCTGGACAGCAACGACCCCTGGTGTACACTCATCCTCGATCTCTATCAAAGGGGTATTTCCGTCCTGGCTCATCACACCAACCTCGATGCAGTAGAGGGGGGTCTGGCTGACGAGTGGTTGAAAAGCATGGGATTCAGTGAATCACCGTCTCCCCTTCGTCCTGTGTATCCCGAATCTACATACAAAGTCATTACCTACAGCCCCCTGGAACACCTGGAAAAGATCATGGACGCAGCCTTTTCCGCCGGGGGGGGAAAAATAGGCCAATACGTTCATTGCAGCTTCTCGGTTGAAGGAACCGGGACCTTCACTCCTCTGGAAGGGAGCAATCCCTACGTCGGAGAACATGGGGTCATGGAGCGCTCACGTGAAATACGCCTGGAGATTACCGTGACCGGGAGCAGCTTGACTGCTGTTCTGGAAGCAATCCACAAAATACATCCTTACGAAGAACCAGTTATCGATATGTACGGTCTCGCCTATACCGGAAAACCGAAAACAGGACTGGGCAGAGTGATACACACAGCAATTCCGCTGACTCCCAAGGAATTGGCTGATCGTGCACGTTCATTCATCCCGACAGCTGGAAAACCGATAGCTCCCTACCATCCTGCCCCGGCACCAGACAATATGTTACACCGCCTGGCCTTCTGTCCGGGAAGCGGGGGAAGCTTCCTACAAGAAGTCGTACAACTTCAAGCTGATGCTTTTCTCACCGGAGATTTATCACATCACCAGATAGAATTTTTACGCCTGCAGGGAATCACTGTTATCCCCGTTCCCCATTCCGACGGAGAAAGGCGGGCCATGGAAAAAGTATTCCAGCGCTTCCGCCGTGTGGCAGATGAAAGAGGTCTTGAGGTAGAAATGATATTTGAAGATGAAGTGTAAATTGTTCTTAACAGAGGAGGAAACGCTTGGATCCAACAATTGAGACTTTGTTAGCCCTCCAAAATACTGATTTAAATATATTACAGCTGAAAAAACGAATCGAAAAAGTAGAAAAAAGTATATTGGCCTTGAGGGAAAACCTCCAGCGTGAAAGCACACTCCTTGAAGATTTGCGCAAAAAGCAGGAAAAAGAAAAACTCAACCTGGCCGAACAGGAACTGGAGCTTAAAGAAATTGAAGAAAAATTGGACTCCTCCAAACAGAAGCTTTATGGCGGCGAAATAACGTCCTCCAAAGAGCTCTCCCAGTGGGAGAAAAATATGGAATCTTTTGAAAAAAGCCGTGATAACCTGGAAAATAGTGTCTTGCAACAAATGGAAACAGTCGAAGCGGGAAACAGAAATTTAAGACAACAGGAACAATCATATGCTCTTCTTGAAAAGGAAAGTAGTGAAGCACTGAATAATCATATTCGGGAAAAACAAGAAATAGAGAAAAAACTCATTGGCCTGAAGCACAAACGAAACCAGTTGATACAAAAGCTTTCTCCACAGGCACTCACTATTTATGAGGAGCTTTCCGGGCGGTACCCTGACCCTGTGGCCTCCTTGCAAGGTGAAACCTGTACCGGCTGCCATCTTGCACTCCCCACTTCTACGGTGAAAAATATTCGCAAGGATGGTGGTGTAAACCGCTGCCCCAATTGTGGAAGATTTATTTACTCCCCTTCATAACACAACTCCCAATTCGACCCTAGTCTTTTACAATCTCTTAAGAGAGCTGTATAATAAGAGGCCGGCAGGCCGGCCGGGTAACCGCGGGCGTTCACGCTCGAGGAAAGTCCGAACTCCACAGAGCAGGGTACTGGGTAACACCCAGCGGGGGTAACCCCGGGAAAGTGCCACAGAAAGGGAAACCGCCTCCCAACCGGAGGGAAGGCTGAAAAGGTGAGGCAAGAGCTCACCGGACAACAGGTGACTGTTGTGCCTGGTAAACCCTACCCGGAGCAAGGCCGAATAGGAAGGGACGAAGCTGCTCGCTGACCTTCGGGTTGGCCGCTCGAGGAACCGGGCAACCGGTTTCCCAGATAGATGGTTACCGTCCTTTACAGGATACAGAACTCGGCTTATAGGCCGGCCTGCCGATATGATTTTTCAAATCCTCCTTCAGCAATCATACATCATACATGAACATCCCCGTTTCCCCGTTTTTCTCCATTTTCATTCCCCGGTGCCCCCGGCGTGCCGAGGGGGTTGATCCTGAGAGATTGAGCAGGTGGAGGGCCCGCTTCGAAAGGCCCTCCTTGTTAGCGGCGCCGCAAAACAGAGTGTATTGCAATTGAAACTACTACAATCAAACCATAAATGAGCTGAGTCCAGAAACCGTGCATGCCCATGGCAATGATTCCCGCTTCCAGTTTCCCGATAATCAAGGCTCCAATAAAAGTACCGTATATAGTTCCGATTCCGCCCTCTACCGGGGTTCCACCTAAAAATACTGCGGCAATGGTCCGTAAAAGATATCCCTGACCCAGTGTAGGCCAGAAATACACAACCTCGAGACTGGATATCACTCCTGCAAAAGCGGAAAAAGCCCCCATCTGGGTAAAAACGATCATTTTTACCCGATTCACGTTTATCCCCAATACCCGGGCGCTGGCTGGATTATCACCAGTGTAATAAATGTGTGCTCCAAAACGATGCCGGTTCAAAACCACCCATAAAATTACTGCAAAGAGTACCATCCATAATATCTGGGCTGGTATAATCCCACCGATTCTCCCCACCATCATGTTATAGAGCACACTTTCCCTGGTAGGTACAAGAGTTTTTCCTAAACCTCCGCTTGCAACCATGGTGAAGCCCATCCAAAAAAACTGGGTCCCCAAGGTCGTCACCAGGGAAGGCAACTGAAGTTTAACAATCAGCAATCCATTGAGTAGCCCCGCTCCTAAACCAACCAGTACACATAAGAAAAGGGCGAATCCCACGCTACCGGATAAATGGAAAACCGTGGTGAATATAAATCCACTGAACCCCATGATAGCGGGAAAGGAAAGATCTATTTCTCCGCATATCACTATCAGAGTGAGTGAGAGAGCCATGATGGCAAAGAACGGAACACTTACCATAAAGGAATAGTAGATACGCATGGAAAGAAATGTAGCTGGATTACCGATAATAAAAAGCAGAAGGATGGCCGCAAAGACCACCGAAACGCTTATCTGGGTTTTTGATTCCCTGAGAATGTTAGAATCCATACCGTCCCTCCTGCTGAATGTATCTGGTATAATCGTACACATACTACGGGTGCGGTCATGAAAACACGATTATACACTTCCCGCCGCTATAACGAAGCTCTTCGCGGAAAAGACATTCCCATATCCAACACACATATGCCACCGCTTTCAAGGCGGTGTCATATGTGTGTCATTAAGGCATATCACTTTGACGGTCTTGCCCTATTTCTTCTCCTGTAGCATTATCAGAGAGAGATGCATTTGTTTCCTGTCCGCTGAGACTCCCGGTTTTCGCTACCAGGTACAACCGGTCAACCAATTCTTCCAAGGTAACATCAGACTTGGCAAACTGCCCGACCATGGTCCCCCTGTCCAATACCACAATACGTTCGGCCACAGGGTATACATGGTAAATGTTGTGGGTTATAAAAATGCAGGCCTTTCCACGCTTTTTAATGTCTTCTACAAAACCCAGAACTTTTCGAGTTTCCGATAGAGAAAGTCCGGTTGTGGGCTCATCAAGAATGATGAGATCAGCCTGAAAATGGAGAGCCCTTGCAATCGCTACACCTTGTTTTTCACCACCTGACATTGTACCAACCGTAGCATCGGTAGTCAGAGCGGATGAGGTGAACCCCATATAATCACGCATAATACGCTGGGTTTCTTTTTTTTCCTTACTGACATTTATAAAACCCCAGCGGTCTGTGGCTTCTCTTCCCATAAATACATTTCGCCATAAAGAATGTTGCTCAGACAGAGCCCGCTCCTGGAATACTGTTTCAATCCCAAGGTCTCGTGCCCTGGCGACATTGTAATGCACAATTTTTTTGCCTTTCCAATAAATCGAGCCCTTATCGGGAGTATGCACACCGGTGAGGATTTTTATGAGCGTCGATTTTCCTGCTCCATTGTCTCCCAACAGTCCGACTACTTCATTGTGCCCGATTTCAAAATTAACATTCCGGAGGACATTCACATGTCCAAAAGACTTGCTGACATTCTCCATCTTGACTAAAACTTCACCTGGAGAAGCCATTTATCTGATACCCGCCTCAGCCAAGGGAGCTAATTCTTCAACGTTCGCTTCGTGAATAAAGCCGGAACCGGTATCAATGTGAAGGCCGGCAAAACCATATTTGTGCGTCATACAGATTTGCAGGATGGGAAGGTATCCCTGTAAATAGGGTTGCTGGTCAAGAACCAGCTGGGTATAGCCATTGCGGATGGACTCAACAGTCGCCGCCGTCAGGTCAAACCCTATGCCCAGGATTTCTCCAGGTTCCCTGCCCGCGGCCTTGAAGTAGCTCTCTTGAGTAGCCGTCAGTCCACCGTGATCGGTGACTATGGCCTTTATGTCCGGATTCGCCGCTATATATCCGGAGATAACCGGGATACCGGCCGGTGGATCGGCATTCACCTCCGGTGATATTTCGATGTAATCAACCACGAGGCCCGCTTCCTCGAATGCATCAATTGCTCCCTGGGTTCGTTTACCTCGCGTTGGCTGAGAAAGAAGACCCCATACCATGGCCCTGTCACCTTCACCGAGGCCAAACACCTCTACTGCTTCACGTCCAAGGTTGTACCCTGCATAATAAAGATCAGCGCCTACATATCCAAAACCCACGCCCGCATACTGTGCTTCGGCTTCAGGAAGCGAAGTGTTCAGGGAAGTAACGATGGTCCCCTGCTCAATGGCCTGTTCGATTAAGGGGGCCAAAGCATCGTCACCGGGTACGCCATAAATAGCGATACCGTCAGGTTGTGCGGCTACGGCTTCACGAAATTGAGTGACCATTTTTTCCGGATCCCAATCAGAAAATACGTATTCAACTGAAGGCCCAAGATCCTGCTCGGCAGCTTCAGCACCACGCAATACTACAGAAGCAAAAGGACAACCAGGAGGTCCCCCGGCGAAAAACCGAATCCGTATTCCTTCAAAATGCTTTCCCTCTTGAGCATACGCGGAGCCTGCTACAAAAACCACCAGAAAAACTGCCATCACTATCAACGTTAATTTCTTCACTCAAACAACCTCCCTATCTGTATCGTTGAGTACATGAACAGTAAGAATAATGCAATCCTGTATATTTTTACAGCTGTTCTCCTCTCACCTCCAATCGTGTTGCTTCCGGTTCCCCTGTGCATTGTTACCCCAAAATATTGTTTCCTTTCATGCCCTTTTTGAAGACCACTGTGTATTCCCTTAAAAAATCCCCGAACCATTGTACCACTTCATGCGGAATGGGGAAAAGACTGTATTCGTCCATTTTTACATCCATGCAGTGTACCACGAGCATTGTCTCCAGGAATCATCTCATACTTGCATAGAGGTATGAAAAGAACGCCCTGAAGTTGTTTCACTCGCGGGCGTTCCTT
>PWXL01000232.1 GCA_003561145.1 Candidatus Atribacteria bacterium | reverse complement strand
TCTGCGTTATCCCTGTCCAGCCGGTCCCGGCCGTACGGAATTCAACTCCTTTGTGAAAATAAAAATTGGGATCTTGTACTTTGATGAGAATTTCCAGCTGCCGGGCTGTCAAATCATCCTTACGTATCCTTGCTTCGGATAACAGGGCCGATGCAATGGTAGCCGTGTGCATACGGGCAATCACCACTTCTACGGTGTAATATCCGATGACCAGCAAGAGAAGTGAAGCGAAAAAAAGAAACCAGAGTTTTTTCTTACTCACCCTCTTCGTCTCAGTATTTTTGCACCTGGCGGTGTGAAAGACTTAGAGGAAACATCCAGTCTTTTCCAACACAGCAGTTACAAAGATTCACTGATGCCCTCTGATAGTCTTTGTACCTCATTCGAAGAAGTTTGTCCATATTTATACCAATGGACGACAATGCGAGTTGAATAGGTAGTAGTAAGGGATGATACACTGAGGAAGGACGGAGTGAGGGGTTGGCCTTCATACTGCTTACTTCTCACCGCCTTTCACATTTTGAATCTTGACTCCTGCATACTGCCTTTGCAAATCTCTTCCCTGTGAGGATGTGGTATAGCTCCGAAGCAGTCTATGTAAAGGCTGTCGAGAGTTGAGGGCCAGGGCTTTCCAAGGTCGAGGGTTTAGTTGCGAGATTTAAAGTCGGCCGAGCCTCGAGGGCAACCCTTCACAGTCACTACGCTAGAGCCTCCTTTTTTATATCTCGTAATGATATTGAGGGTGAAGTATTTCACCAACGGGGTATGAAACCGGTTCCTCCTGTTTGAAGAAGAGCGAAACGCCGAAATTCAAGAGGATATAGTTGATGATTTCCATGCGGGACCCGATCAGGGTCCAGGGCAGCATGAAAAACACCGCCTGGCTGACAGGGATTCCGAATGGAAGGACTACGATGGAGATTGCGAACAGGTATACGGGAGCGGGGATACCGGAGGTGGCCAGTGCTCCGGCCACGGCTGCCAAAACGATGAAGGTATAACTGCTGAAGCTCATTTCTATGCCGGTCAACTGAGCCAGGAAAATCGTCACCAGGGCAAACATGCTGGCTATGGCCGGGTGCAGCATCAGGTAAACAAGGGGGAAGGCCCCCTTGACATTGGGGTCGCGATATTCCGGGCGTTTTTCCGTGACTTCGATGGCGGCCGGGAGAGCAGCCAAACCCGAAAGCAGGGAAAAGGCGATCACCAGGGGCTTCTTGATCATCGCCAGGTACCGCACCGGCTTCAGACCGGTTTTCCAGCATCCGATCCCCAGGGAAACCCCAAACCAGATCAGGACCAGAACAAACTGTAGAACCGTCAGTTGTAAAAAGGCAGAAAACAACCCGCTGTTCTCTACGAATATCTGAGCCTGACCAAGCATCAGGGCGAAGAGGCCTGCCGGAAGCGCATAATAGGACAACTTGAACAGGAACATGAACACTTCGTTGGCCACATCAACCAGCTCGAGAACCTTCCGCTTCCGGTCAATCCGCTGATAATGGAGGGCAAAGGCGCTCAAAAGGGCAAAAAACAGAATGGCCAGGGTCTTGTTCTCCGTAAAAGCCCTGAGCACACTGTCCGGCACGACGGTTTCAGACAGCAGCCAGAGCATGGCCCTCGGGGAGGTATCCAGGGTTGTTTCAATCACATTGCCGCTTTGGCGCTGCATGGCTTCAGCTAACCTCTGCTGGTCTTCCAGGGTCAGCCCTGAACCGGGCTGGCCAATGATACCCGTAATGGTTCCCAGCAGGGAGCCGATGATATAAAAGACAAAGAGAACGGTGATGAATGTGCTCAGGAAGTGTAAACCGCCCATGCACGACATCAGCTTGATAAAATTGAGCAATACCACACAGAACAGAATGGGAATACCCGCCAGCAAGAGGTAGTTGAAAAAGAGGTCGCCCACGGGGCTGAACCACTCCGTAACTTCAGGAAAAAATATACCGGTGGCCAGGCCGGTGACCATGGCGAAAATCACGGTCCAGGTATTGAGAAGCCAATGAGGGGGTTTCCGTCCGGCCAGGGAGACCTGTATCTTTTTTTGCTGAGACCTGATGACCATGATCCCCGCCAGAAATATCAACCCTAAAACAATTCCCCGGTAAGGTTCTGAAACAGGGAACGCCCTGGTATCCCGGATCGGGAGCAGAGGTTCGAGGTCGGCAGTCACCTCAGCGTACATCTGGTCGAGCACGCCTTGAATATCAAAAGTGTATGTAACGAACTTTTCCAACCACAGGTATAAATCAAGGCGATCGTGAGCGACCCCGATGGTGATCCGATCGATTTTCATCAGCGGAAAGAACTGATAATTCATATAAAACTGGGGGTGAACTGCCAGGAAGAACTGCGACCAGTGTTCAGGCAGGTACAGCGCATCCACTTCTCTCCCCTGCAGCACCTGGAAGATGTCTTCCTGCTCATACACCACGATCTCCGCTTGGGAAAAGAGTTCCCGGGACCATTCAACATAGGCGGTTCCAGCTATGGTACCGATGGTGCGTTCCGGAACATCGAGCACGTCGATCAGGTGCTGGGGAGTCAGGTCTCCATATTGCCTGTGTGCCTGTTCCACCACCTGGTGCCTGACCACAAGCCCGTCGGACTCAACCACGTAGGGCTCGGTCAGGTAGACGAGGCTGCTGCGTTTCGGGGTATAGGAATAGTAGGAGATGATGACGTCTCCCCGGCCATCCCGAAGGGACTCAGCCAACCGGAGGAAGCTTTCTTCCCGGATGAAGACGGGCCGGACTCCCAGTGTGCGGCTTATCTCTTTCGCCAGTTCGATGTCGACCCCTGCGAGCTCTCCCTCCTGGTCAGTATAAAAGAAAGGCCACCAGTCCCCCTCTGCCATAAGCACCCTGAGCTCTCCCCGGTTGATGACCTGCTCGATCCCTGAAGCCGGGAGGAAGGCAGGAAGAACTGTCAGGCAAGTCAGTACCACGCTCATA
>PWXL01000197.1 GCA_003561145.1 Candidatus Atribacteria bacterium | reverse complement strand
TCTATTTTCCGGGCATCCTCACCCTCTTCAGTCCGTGCAAGCAAAAGGTAGACACATTCAAGAGGGATCCGGTCAAGAATTCTCACTACCTGAGAAGGCTTGGAAGCACCTGTAAGAAGTCGCATCACGTGATATCTCTCCCTGAGGTATGCAGATATTTTGTGCACTGCCTTACGTGACAGCGCTAAGCGATGAGCAAAGGAAGGGAGCATCATAGGCCGCAGATCATCAAACAGTGGAGCAAGCTGCAGCAACAATCTATCAAGCCTCTCTCTCGGTGGAATGCGGACCATGATTTTTCGTAAATTTTCATATACTTTCCCATACTCGGACTTCCAGATACATCCCGGGAAAAGGAGAGGAAAGAGTCCAAGCTGGTAGAATCTCAGAAGATACCGCTGGTGACCCGGTTGTTTCATTAAGAGGCCTAACTCCTCTTTGAAGCGGTCCGGCTTGATTTTTGCCGGTAATTCCTCACCTACAGCTTGCTTCAAAAGACTCATGGTGAAGGGTTCGATGCGGAAATTGAATTTTTGCTCAAAGCGGACCGCCCGGATGGTGCGGGCCGGATCTTCCACCAGGCTCAGAGGATGAAGTACGCGTATGACACCTGCCTCCAGGTCGCCGAGCCCATTGAAATAATCGATCAAATAACCCCAATCTTCAGGATTGAGGCTTATGGCCATGGCGTTGATGGTAAAATCCCGTCGAAACAAATCCCGCCGGAGAGTACTATGCTCTACCTGGGGCGCCGCCCCCGGGTGTGTATAGAATTCCTGCCTGGCGGTGGCAAAGTCCAATCTACGGCCATCAGGAAGAAACAACAGTGCCGTACCGAAAGGGGGATAGGTTACCAGCTTACCTCCCAGCATCTCCTGTAAGCGGGAGGAAAACTCGATGGCGCTCCCTTCTACTACGATGTCCAGGTCATCGTTGGGAAATCCCAGGATGATATCCCTGACCACTCCTCCCACCAGGTAGCAAGGTACACCCATCCGGTGGGCGGCTTCTCCCACCAGGTGCAATGTTTCAAGATCACGGCGTCTGAAGTGACGGAAAACTTTTTCCGAGAGGTTAATATGCCTCATGCGGGGCAGAAGAAAGGTTTCCTGCTGGTGAAAAGTGCGCAATATATCGCTGCGGGTGATGATGCCAAGGAGCGTTCCCCCTTTCACCACGGGGATCCGTCCGATATCTTTTTCTACCATCAAGTTGCGTACCTGGAAGATGGAATCCTGCGGAGAGACGCTCACCACCTCGGGAGACATGAAACTCTTGACCGGCGCATGTTCCAGGCCATGGTGCACGGCTTTTTCCACGTCACGGCGGGCGATGAGACCGACCACTTTTCCTTCTGTGTTCACCACCGGAAGACCTGAAAAGCCAAAACGGAGCATCATGAGTGAAGCCTCTCGAATAGCACTGTCGGTATGGATGGTTTTCACGGGGTGGGACATGATCTGCCGGGCATCGGCAAAGGAAACATGCTCCCTGAGAAGACGAAGGATCCGCTCATGTACCTCCCGGGGTGTGGTGTTTTTCAAAGAAGTGGATGCAGCGCTGGGATGGCCGCCCCCGTTCAAACCGTCCATGATCCGGCGGAGGTCAACCTCCTGAAGCCGGCTGCGCGAGATAACGTATACCTTTCCCTCCAGGGCGAAGAGAGCAAAAAGAACCTCTACTTCTTCAAGGTCCATGAGCTTGTGTACGAGAAAGGACACCCCGTCCACGTACTCGTCCGCTTCCACCATGGTGAAATGAACGGGAATACCGTTTACATCTTCGACTGTAAGGGAATTTATCATATCCCGCAGGAGGATGCGCTGCTCTTTGGTGAGCTGCATTCCTGCAAAACGTGGAACGTAGCGTATCCTGGCTCCACGGGAGAGGAGATAAGATGTTGTTTCCAGATCCTCGGGTGTTGTGGTGGGAAAGGTAAAGGAGCCGGTGTCCTCGTATATACCCAGTACGAGGAGCGTCGCCTCCAGCGGTGTGAGTGGAAGATCCCGCTCCTCTATCATCCTGGTGAGTATGGTGGCACACGCTCCATATGTTTCAATAATGACATTTTCTCCCTGCAGGCTTTCGGGGGAAACCGGATGGTGATCGAATACCCTGAAAGGTATCCCCCTTTTGCGGATGCATTCACCGCTTTTTCCCACCCGGGAAAGAACTGCTGTATCCACAATTGTAACGTGGGAAACCTCATCCCAGTCCAGGTCCTTTTCCTGTATGATATGCATGAAATGGCCGTACAGAGAAAGAAAGTGGCGAACGTTCCGGTTGACACTTCCTCCCAGGACGAGTACGGTGCCGGGGAATATACGGCTTACCGCATGCATCGAAGCCAAACTATCAAAATCAATGCCTTCGTGACTGACCACTATTTCCATACTCTCTCTTCTTCTTTAGGAATGGTGACCCTCACCGGCTTTCCTCGATCCAACGGTTGATAGCGATTACGGTCTTTGCGTCAGGCACCTCCCCTCCGCATACCAGGTCCACTGCTTCTGTTGGACGTACTTCCCGGTAATAAATCATTTCATCCTCATCCCCATTCCGTGCGTGTTCAGCTGGTTTCACGTCACGGGCCCTGAAGAAATGAATAATCTCTGCACTGTATCCGGGGGCCAAAAATACGGGAAACAGGTACTCCCACCGGGAGGAGGTAAAACCGGTTTCTTCCTCGAGTTCTCTTCTTGCGCAATCCTCGGCATTTTCCCCCTTCTCGAGTGTGCCAGCCGGTATTTCCCACAACCAGTGTTCGACCGGCGCTCGAAACTGCCGTATAAGAACAAGGCGGTTGCGGGGAGTGGTAGCGATGACTGCGACTGCACCCGGGTGTTTTATAACGATGCGCTTGGAATTTTCTTCATAGGTGTGTTCCATAACATCAAATATGGGGGTCTGTAAAATGACCTGTTTCCCCCGCAAGCGTGGACGGGCTTCCTCTTCCTG
>PWXL01000224.1 GCA_003561145.1 Candidatus Atribacteria bacterium | reverse complement strand
TGAATACGGTCTCCCGGTGTATGAAATCCGGTAAGATTGCGTCCCCTGGTTAATGGTTGGAGTGAGGTGTAGAAGGGCTTCACTAGGTCGGCTACAGAAGGCTATCCGAACATAATGGACAAATGTGCAATTCCACCCTCGGCTGTCCTACGCCTTGGCCCGCCTGTCTAAGCTTTATGCGGCGGCCAGGCCTGACTGCCCGGGTTCTAATAACTGACATCCACCCCTCTCGCCTCAAGTTCAGGTATGTATTGGTTGATGGACTCCTCGCTCAACGGGTTATCCCTTAAATCAACCTCGTCTCCCTCTCCCAGCCCTTCGTTCTGTACCAGCGGAAGTATGTCGCTTATCTGGTTATTCTGCAGGTACAGTTCCGTCAGGTTGGTGAGTCCCTCCAGGGGCGAGATGTCGCTTATCTGGTTAGACGGAAGGTAGAGGCGAGTCAGGTTGGTGAGATCCTCCAGGGGCGAGATGTCGCTTATCTGGTTATTATGAAGCCAGAGGGAAGTTAAGTTGGTGAGATCCTCCAGGGGCGAGATGTCGCTTATCTGGTTATTATGAAGCCAGAGGGAAGTTAAGTTGGTGAGATCCTCCAGGGGCGAGATGTCGCTTATCTGGTTATTGTGAAGGTGGAGATAAGCCAGGTTGGTGAGTTCCTCCAGAGGCGAGATGTCGCTTATCTGGTTAGACCCAAGGTAGAGGGCAGTTAGGTTGGTGAATCCCTCCAGGGGCGAGATGTCGCTTATCTGGTTAGAACTGAGGTGGATGCCAGTCAGGTGGGCGAATCCCTCCAGAGGCGAGATGTCGCTTATCTGATTAGACCTGAGGTCGAGGGACGTCACGTTGGTGAGTCCCTCCAGGGGCGAGATGTCGCTTATCTGGTTGTTGTACAGGGAGAGGGAAGTCAGATTGGTGAGCCCGACCAGGGGCGAGATGTCGCTTATCTGGTTAGAGCAAAGGCGGAGGATAGTCAGGTTGGTGAGTCCCTCCAGGGGCGAGGTGTCGCTTATCTGGTTAGCCTGAAGGCGGAGATCAGTCAGGTTGGTGAGCCCCTCCAGGGGCGAGAGGTCGCTTATCTGGTTAATCCTAAGGTAGAGGGAAGTCAGGTTGGTGAGTCCCTCCAGGGGCGAGAGGTCGCTTATCTGGTTACCACCGAGGCCGAGACCAGTCAGGTTGTTGAGTCCCTCCAGGGGCGAGATGTCGCTTATCTGGTTAGTCGTAAGGGAGAGGGAAGTCAGATTGGTGAGACCTGCCAGGGCCGAGATGTCGCTTATCTCGTTGTTGTACAGGGAGAGGGAAGTCAGATTGGTGAGACCTGCCAAGGCTGAGATATCGCTGATCTCGTTGTTGTACAGGGAGAGGGAAGTCAGATTGGTGAGCCCGACCAGGCCCGAGATATCGCTGATCTCGTTGTTGTACAGGGAGAGGGAAGTCAGATTGGTGAGACCTGCCAGGGCCGAGATATCGCTGATCTCGTTGTTGTACAGGGAGAGGGAAGTCAGATTGGTGAGCCCGACCAGGCCCGAGATATCGCTGATCTCGTTGTTGTACAGGGAGAGGGAACTCAGATTGGTGATACCAGCCAAGGCTGAGATATCGCTTATCTCGTTGTTATGGAGGGACAGCGATGTCAGCCCCGTCAGATTGGCCACCGGCGAGATATCGCTTATCTGGTTGTTCTGAAGGCTGATGCTTGTCAGGTTGGTGAGCCCCTTTAGAGGGGAAATGTCGGTTACCTCGTTACCCCAAAGAGAGAGTACCTCCAGATTTGCTAGGCGAGCAAGGGCAGAGATATCGCCTATCTGGTTACGACTGAGTCTGAGAGTGGTGAGTCCAGTCGCATGTTCCAGCCCCGTCAAGTCAGAGATCTCCCTTTCGTCAGCAATCAGGGACGTAAGATCTGCCAGGTCTTCAGGGTATACAGGCCCCTCGGGGATGCCGATGGCCGCTCTTACCGCCGCCTCCAGGTTTGCATCGGCGAACACGACCATCGTCGGCCGCGTCGCCACGACAACAACCACTGCCACAACCACCACACACGCAACTGCGATCCCTACCAGCCTCTTCTTCGTCACTGTGCACCTCCTTTGGTCTCTAGACCAGCGTCGTAGCTTGGATCGACTGGCCTTGGCCCGTGTGTTCCATCGACGTCTATCATACACACACAAAAAACAACCGTCAATACCTCGCTCCCGTCAAACGAGTCGCCACAGTCACCGTTTCCAATCAGGTTCACCGGCAGGGTCACCAACCAAGTCAGCCTGGTGGGTAGACCCCACACCATGGCCAGCGGCCCCGCCCCAGCCGGGTTACGCGGCATGCGTGCGCGCATAGGGGGCGAGGGTGCGCGCCGCAGCGGGGCCTGCGCAACGCGCCGTTCCGCGCTGCCCGACTGGCGGCTTGGACGCAGGCTACGGCGCTCGAGAGAGGGGTGTGCATGGCTCGGTGCGGGCACCACTGTGCCCGCTTTCCTAACCCCACCCTTCCTCTCCGCCATTCCTCCCCTCTCTTCCCGTTCTCGTTCCCTTGCCCGTCTGGTTCAGCCGACCTCTTCAGGCCGTCGGGCGTGGCGCCGCGTGCGCCGCGCGACGGTTGCCTTTGCATCAACACGCAGGATCTCAGGGCACAGCTACCAACGCTGCCATCATTGTGAGGTCGCTCCTCAGGGCAGCTATTGCATAGACCCGGCCTGCGCGAAGGCGTTTAGGTTCGGCAAGAGGTGGAGCTGTTGCATATTCGCGCAGAAATCAGGGACGCTGAGCGTTCCCCGCGTTGGAATGTCCAGTTCTTCTGTTCGGCCCGGCCACACCTAACAGCCTTCAGCTATTAGGGCTGCACATTCTGGGCTAATGTTGCCCGGACTGAACAAGCTGGACGATTGGCATCTAAACAGCCATTATGCAAGGCCTGCCGGTAGGCATCAGCCGCCCTCCCTGAAGGTCCGGCAAGAAATCCAAATCCTC
>PWXL01000133.1 GCA_003561145.1 Candidatus Atribacteria bacterium | reverse complement strand
CGAGGTCTATAATACAAGCATGTGTGGAAGATATGCTCTCTTTTTCAGCAAGGCCGAACTCGAGCGTGCTTTCAAGGCTGAGTGCCCCTTCGAACTGCCGCCGCGGTATAATATCGCTCCCGGTCAGGCAGGTCCGGTGGTCTGTGCGGAAAAAAACGGCACAAGGACCATCCGCCTTATGAGATGGGGTCTTGTGCCTTCCTGGGCAAAAGACCAATCCATAGGAAACCGCCTTATCAACGCCCGAGCAGAAACCGCCGGAGAAAAACCTTCTTTTCGCGCGTCCTTCCGGCGACGGCGCGTGCTTGTGCCGGCCAATGGTTTTTATGAATGGAAAAAGGAGACACACGGAAAACAGCCTTACTTTATTCACCATTCGGATGAAAGCCCTCTCGCCATGGGAGGTATATGGGATAGTTGGGAGAGGGGGAAGGGATATCTTGAAACTTTCAGCATACTGACAACTCAAGCCGTTCCCTCACTGCTTTCCCTTCACGAACGCATGCCCGTGATCATTTCACCGGAAAATTTCGACGCCTGGCTTGACCCGGACAACGACATTATGCATATCAAAAAAATCCTTTCCGCCCTGGAGGAGGATTTTGAAGCATTCCCTGTATCCAAACGAGTGAACAATGCGGAGAACGAAGGCGCTGAACTGTTGAAAAAACCGGCCCAAGACGCCGGGAAAGGAGATACGGAATGAAACATGTATTGCTCTTCATATTGGTGATATTCATTATCCTGGGTACAGGAACCTCCGGATGGGGCTTGGTTTCACAACAAATATTCCCCCAGCAAGTATGGCTTTCAGTATACCAGGGACTCAACCGTGCATGGTTGGTGGAAGAAATCGCCTTGCCGCTGGAAGAGGGGGAGAATGTCTTTTATCTCTCCCGTCCCGGTATCCTGGAAGAACGCTTTTTTGTCCGGCCCCTTACAGGGGAAGCCATGTTACAATCAGTAGCCTCAGCAGGAACAGCGGGTTTCAGGGTTACCGTTGAAGCCGGTGAAACGGGTATTTTCCCATTTCTGTTAGCATCCTTTCAAGAAGGTTTTGACTGGTCCGAGGGATATGCCGGAGTACTCAATCAAGACAAAAACCAGCTCACCCTCTATCCCAGCGTTTTCCTGGACAACTTGAGTCCAATCGATCACCGGGATGTCATGCTGAGTTGGGTGTTAGGAGAACCATCCTTTATCGAAGAACCCGAGCCCTTCTACATGGAAGAATACGATATGTTGATGGAACCCGCGCTCGAAGCTCCAACCAGGGCAATGGCGCTTCCTCCGCCGCCCCCCGTTGTGGAGCGACTGGCAGGATATCAGGTATTTCACCTGCCCTATCCGGTTGATTTGCCCGGCAGGAAAACTCTCGCCGTCTCACCCGAAAAGCACTCTTTTCCTTTAAGCGAACTTCAACGTTTCCGGGAAGGGAGTCTGCGCAGGGTCCTCCTGGTCACCGGCAAAGATGAACCCGTAGCGGGTGGAGTGATGTCTCTGTATCCCACAAACGAGGGCAATATCTTCCAGGCACAACTTCCCATGCTGCGCCCGGGTGAAGAAGTGGAAATCATACTTCCACCCACACCAGAAATACAAGTGAAGCGGAACGAATTGAGGTTCGAGCGTCTGCAGGCGGCTTTCAACAGGGACAGGGAAGTGGTGGCGTTTGAGTCTAAGAGGGAAATCGAGTTCACCGTGATCAACAATGGAAACCGGCCAATGGAGGTAGAACTCCTGGAAAGACTTCCCCAGGATGCCCGCATTGCCGGTAAGGAACAATGGACTTGGGAAGACCACTACGCCGGGCGAACAATCACGATTGAACCAGGCACAGAGGAAGAAATCCTCCTCATGTACACCTTCCGGGAGGTGCTGTAATGCATACAGGCAAAAGGAGAGCAAACATCACTCTATGTACAGGGTTTTTCCTGATGGTGTTTTCACTGACGTGTTTTGCACATGCCTGGGCGGCAGGGGGCCTGGTCCTGGAAAAAAGCCCGGAAGAGGTGTTCCTCAGCGGCGGGGTAGAGGGTATCTTCCGTACTGAGAGCTGGCCGGTTCACCTGGACGAGGGTCTGAATCATTTTTCCTGGGAAATGCCGCCCAGGGTGGACCCAAAAAGTGTATTCATCCGTGTGGAGGGCGGGATTCTGCAGGGTGTGGTAATACCCCGGGACGGTACCCAGGCAACCTTAAACGTCTTTGCACCCGTCGAAGGACCGGGAACCATTGTGCTTTCAATGCCTCTCCCGGGGTTGGAATTGAGCTTCCGCTATCAGATTTTCTGGGAAGACAATGCCGAGGTTCCCGAAATTTTCCTTTTCGGGGAATTGAAAAACCTCCGGTCTACTCCCCTTGCTCCCACCGAACTGAGGCTGGCGGGAGAGAGGATGAGCGCGGAGGGGGAGGCACACGGCATGCAGCGCTTTTCCATCGGCTCCTTACCGGTTTTCTCGGTTGAGAGGTTCGTCCGCTCCGTGCCCAGCCACCGAAACGAACGCAGGTCACGCCTCATTTGGAAAACATCCCTGCCCTTCGATACTATCTTTCCCGCACGGGTGGAGTGCTTCAGTAAAGGACCGTCCGGAGCGGTGTTTATGGGTGAAAGTGATTTTGCTGGAACGCAGACAACCATAGAAGTCGACCTGGGAACGGATACCGAAATAACGGTCGACGAGCAAATCCTGCAACAGGAGAAAACCGACCGGGTTGTTTCACGGTACGGCGAAGAAGTTCTCTACCACACCGAAGAAACCAAGCACTACAAAGTAGCAAACAGGGGAGAGGAAAGAGTGACAGTGGAAGTGGTCGATAACCTTCGACGGGGGTTTGAATTGGTCTCACTTACGGTGGATCCTTTCAAGGTTGACTCGACCTCACTCGTTTTCCGCCTGGAACTCGACCCGGGAGAAGAGCAGGAAGTCACGGTGGATGTACGGGGCAAGTTTTTCACCAGTGGATT
>PWXL01000042.1 GCA_003561145.1 Candidatus Atribacteria bacterium | reverse complement strand
GCAATCGTGGAATCACTGCAGGCTTCTCGCCGGCCCCGCACGTTTCCTTTTCCGGAAAAAATGGAAAAATTTCTTCAGCAAACAGAAAAACTTATCCAGGATGCCTGCCACCATGATGCAGAAACTCCTTCGTGTTTAGCCTGTGGGGAATGTGCTTCTCCAAACCAACCGGTTATCGGTTTCCCCGTGCGCTGGGTCGCCATAAAACTCTTAGAAGGTGACCCGGATGTGAATGAAAACCTCCTGTCCTCACTTCCCCTGGAAAACCGCGAAGTTTTCGCTGAACACCTGCGTTCATTGAGACAGGCGGTACAAGCAGAATACCAGGAAGAACCAGAGATAGTGGTCGCAGAAGAGCGCTATGCGGTCATCCATGGATTCGTCAAGGAATTTTTTCACTCCCGCTCCACAGTAAGCCGCCGTATGAAGCTCACCGACCGGCTGGATAGGTATTTTTGCCACCGTTATCTGGGTTTGCCTATCTTTATGCTCCTCATGTGGCTTACTTTCCAGGTGACCTTTTTCCTGGGTGAATTTTTCGAGGAAAGTATCGAGGGAGCTTTCGAAGCCATGGGTGATTCCGTTATCACCTTTTTCGTCGGAGCAGGTGTTCCGTGGCTGGGATCTTTACTGGGGGAAGGAGTACTGGGAGGAATCGGGGCTATTCTCGTCTTTCTTCCAAATATATTCATCCTTTTCTTGATGATTTCGATACTGGAAGATTCCGGCTACCTCGCCCGGGGCGCTTTTGTGATGGACCGCTTGATGCATGCCATCGGTCTGCACGGGAAATCCTTTATACCAATGCTCCTCGGCTTCGGTTGTTCTGTACCCGGAGTGATGGCATGCCGGACACTTGAATCTGAACGTGACCGTAAATTGACCCTTCTCGTGGTTCCGCTCATGTCCTGTTCGGCCCGGCTCCCAATTTTCCTCCTTTTCACTTCCCTCTTTTTCTCCCGCTACCAGGGAACGATTCTCTTTACCCTATACCTTGTGGGTATCGTTTCAGCCATCACGGTGGCCTGGGTGTTGCGAAAAACCCTATTCAAGGGCGAGGTGGCACCCCTCATCATGGAACTTCCCATATACCGTATTCCATCACCGAAAAACGTTTTGTCTGAATCATGGCGCAAGAGTTATCTTTTCCTGCGCAAGGCCGGGACCATAATTTTCCTCGTAGTTGTGCTGGTGTGGCTTTTTGCTTCTCTTCCTGTGGGGGTTGAGTATGCTTCCATCGAAAGCTGGATGGGCAGGATGGGTGAATTTTTCGCCCCCATCTTCCAGCCTCTTGGCTTTGGATTCTGGCAGGCTGCTGTAGCCCTCATCTTCGGAACAGTGGCAAAAGAAGTTGTCGTGGGAACACTGGGGACACTCTTTGGTGGAGAATCCGGTCTTACAGCAGCTTTGTCCGCTTATTTTACCCCGGTATCGGCTTTTTCCTTCATGGTATTTTCCCTGTTGTATATACCCTGTGTCGCTACTTTGGCGGCCATCAAGCGGGAAGCCGGTTGGAAGTGGATGGGATTTGCCATGGTGTATCTCACGGCCTTAGCATATCTCGTTTCACTTGTGGTTTTCCAGATCGGCCGGTTGCTCTTTGGATAACGGGATGAGGGCGAGGAAAAAATAGTGCAAGAATCACTCAAAAGAGTAGTGGTGGTTACCGGCGGAGCTCAGGGAATCGGTCGGGCTATATGTGCAGCATTCCTTCGAGAAAAAGCTTCTGTCTCGCCCTGGGATATCGACCAGGAAGCGATGAGCGAGCTTTCAGGTCTTTTCCAGGCGCAGAGCAGCTCCCTTCTCCCGCTTACCTGCGACGTATCAGATCCCGCTTCTGTTGAAAGCGCATCGAGCAGGATTCTCGATACTTTGGGTAGGGTGGATGTCTTGGTGAATAACGCCGGAATATTTCTGAACCGCCCTATCACAGAGGTTGATCCATCAGAATGGGACCGGGTGCTCGCAGTTAACCTGAAAAGTATCTTCCTCACCACGCGGGCACTCTCTCCCTTTATGCCTCCGGGGTCTGTGATCATCAACATCGCTTCCACCCGTGCTCTCCAGTCAGAACCGCACACGGAAGCCTACTCGGCCTCCAAGGGCGGAGTAGTGTCTCTTACCCATGCTTTGGCAGTTTCCCTGGGAGACCGGGGGATCAGGGTCGTCTGCGTGAGTCCCGGTTGGATCGACACCTCCGGCTGGAGGAAGAAGGACGCTCCCTCTTCTCCCCCTTTACAAGAAATCGATCATCAGCAGCACCCTGCCGGCCGGGTAGGCCTCCCCACAGACATTTCCGAAATGTGCGTATTTTTGGCCTCACACCACGCCGGATTCATAAGCGGTGCACACTTCGTTGTGGATGGAGGCATGACAAAAAAGATGATTTATGTAGAATGATAATGAGAAGGGAGGAATACCTTGGCGATCATCGACATCTCCCTGCCGCTTGAGGCAGATACGCCCACGTATAAAGGAAACACCGAGCGCAGACCCCGCATAGAGCGAACCCGTACCCTCAAAGAGGGAGCAAACGAAAGCCGTATCACCATCGATGCCCATACCGGTACTCATGTTGATGCTCCCTTCCACATGGTGGAGGGGGGAAAGACTATCGACCTTTTTCCCTTGCAGAATTTCCATGGAATGGCCGAGGTTGTGGAGGTACGAGGCGTGGAAGCGGTTGAAGAATCACCCCTTTTGCCCTTCAAAAACCGTATCCGGGAAAAAGAATTTGTTCTCATTCGTACAGATAATTCCTACACCGACCGCAATCGGGAAGATTTCATATATCTCTCTCAATCCGGCGCTGCATTTTTAGCACGCCAACGAGTAAAAGGGGTCGGCATTGACTCTTTGGGTATAGAACGCACCCAACCCGGTCATCCCACTCACCGCGTGCTCCTCGAACAAGGTATCCTCATTTTTGAAGGACTGGCCTTGGAACATGCCATGCCGGGGCGGTATTTCTTCCGTGCTTACCCCCTCCTGATC
>PWXL01000098.1 GCA_003561145.1 Candidatus Atribacteria bacterium | reverse complement strand
GCCAGGGCCTGCCTTATACGCTCGAAGCTCTTTTCATTGACAGGATCGGGATAGTGCATCATCAAGCCGGAAAGACCCTTCACCGTGGCGGCTTTATCCAATGATTCCTCGAACCCGGAGCCCTTCTTGTAGCCATTGACACAAAAGCGGTCCGATCCTGGACCGAAAGTCCAGATGCCGGTAGAAAAACCTTTGTTCATCATATTTCTCAACCTCCCCGGTGTATTGACACGAATCGTCAATGTAACTATGGTAACACGTTCTTTTTCTTCACTCCAAAGAACTCACCTGGTGTGATATGTCTCGCAGGGAGTTATACAGGTTCTGGTATACCTGGTAACGGGCACGGTATGCCTCCTGAAATTCCGGTGAAGGATCGAAGCGGTCTTCCAACCGCACCATGGCATCCACCGCCTGCTGGAGATCTGAAAACTCTCCTTTCGCTTTCCCCGCAAGCATTGCTGTACCCATACCCACCGCTTCTCCGGTGGAAAGTCTTACCAGGGGTTTTTCCAGAATATCAGCCTTGATGCGCAACCATCTCTCCGAACGGGAACCACCCCCTATTGCCCGTAAACTTTTCACTGCGATACCGAAGCGCTCGAAAAGATCAAGGTTCACTTTCATTTCATACGTGAGACTTTCTAATACAGCCCGGGCACATTCCTGACGGGTAGTCCCCAAAGTCAGACCCACCAACGCTCCACGAGACTTTTCATCAAGGTAAGGAGTTCCTGAACCGGTAAAATGGGGGAGGAAAAAAACCGACGCAGGCCGCATCGACATTTCCGAAACCAAAATGTCGTAGGGATCTGCGCCCATCTCTCGTGCCCGGCGTACTTCCTCGATTCCGAACTGGTCCCGGAACCAGCGCAGGACCGATCCACCTGAAGCAATATAGGTGAGAGTGAGAAAAGAACTCTCTTCCACATGAGGATAGCAACAGAAACTGTTCTCCATCATTTCCCTGCTCAGCAAAGGCTCCGCTCCCAGGTTGATGGCCACACACTCGGAAGTACCCATTCCATACATGGCCTCTCCCGCCGAGCGCACTCCACAACCTAAAAGTCCCGCAGGTTGGTCATGACCACCACATGCTACCGGTACCCCGCTCTTCACTCCCACCTCTCGAGCAACAGCAGATACAAGCGTCCCGGCTACCGTGCCCGATGGAGATACGCGGGAAAGACTGTCAGCGGACACACCCGCCTGATCGAGCATAGTTTCCGACCAGGAACGCTTTCGTACATCAAAGAGCATGGTCCGCGCAGCGAGAGAAGGATCGATCACGGCTTCCCCTGTAAGCCGAAGAATGACAAAATCTTGGACACAGCAAAACGTATATGATCTTTCAAAATCAGCGGGAAGGTTGTCCCGTAACCACAAGATCTTGTTCACGGTGTACATTCCGTGTAAAGGCATTCCTGTAATCTCGAATATCTTCAATGGATCAAGCCGTTCACGCCAATACCCGGTATAGGAATGCGCACGTACATCGAAATTGGCAAGCGCATTGGTCACCGGCCGGCCATTCCTGTCCACAGCAACCAGTGTTTCCCCGTGGGAAGTGACCGCCATCACCTCCAGTTGGTCCGGAGAACGTGAAACAGCTTCCCGTAAAGCTTCCTTTACTGCTTGCCACATGTTTTCAGGGTCTATTTCCAACCACCCGGGGCGAGGAGCTATAAAAGGATATTCCCGAAAGGCACGTGCCAACTCCTTACCGTCCTCCCGAAATACAGTGACCTTGCACCCCCCGGTCCCGACATCGATTCCGGCCAGCGCCACTACATTTCACTCCTCTCTTCATTGAAACGGGGAGAGAACAACAGCACTCCCATGGCTACCACCAGGATGATGACGACCGGGAAAATTATTCGAAATCCACCCCACTCGCTCAACACTCCCAACAACCAGGGAAATGTCAGTGCTCCCAATCCGCCAAAGGCCACTACCAGGCTTATGGCAGTCATTTTCATAGTATCCACCCCTCGGGCGACAACCGCGACGATGAGGGGCCACATGGCCGAGTATCCCAAACCAACCCCCATAAAAGCAAAAACGGCTAACTCCACCCTCTGTACCGGTAAGAGTACAATAAGAAAACCCAGGCTGAGAGCGGCTGAAAAACGCAGTAACCCCTGGTATGAATACCTGCGGGCCAGCCCGGCGAACCCCAGCCTCCCAACCGTGATCATCCCCCAAAAACCGGCTAAAGAGAGGCCTCCCTGGTAAATGGACCCTCCTAACTCTCTGACAACATACGTGCTGATCCAGGAAGAACTTCCTATTTCGGCACCCACGTAAAGAATCATTACCGCGAAACTGAGAGCCAGAAACATTCCTCGTTCACGGAAAAGCAATGGTACCCCGCGCAGAGAAAATATGGCCTTTTCCGCTCGAAAAAGAATTCGCTCCCTGCCCAGTAAAGAAAGCAGGAACAGCGAAACAACCCCGGGGACAAGGTAAAGAAAGCGCCAGGATATACCTGTATCTAAAATGTATCCGGCAAGAAACGGACCGGCCGCCGCCCCGACTCCGAAGGACACCTGGCTCAGGTTGAGGGCAGAACCTTCCTTCCCAACAAACACTTCCGATACCAGGGTGGTGAAGGGTGCTTCGCTACATCCTCCACCCAACCCCAAAAAAAGCATACCGACCTCGATCATTGTAAAAGAAGGAGCCGCCCCGACCACCAAAAACCCCCCGGCCAGGCTTGCTTGACCGATGACCAGTATCGGTTTTTTCCCGAAACGGTCGCCGAGCATACCGCTCAAAAAAGTGGTGATGACATAAGTGAGATAAAACAGGAAAAAGATTCTTCCTGCCCGTCCGGGTGTCACACCGAATTTCTCGATCCATTCCGGAAGAACTGCTCCTGTGATGATCATGGATAGAGCCAACACAAAAAAAGCCAGTGCGACGATTCCAAATAGCCGCCGTTTCGCCTTGCCATCCATATGCTCTACCGTTTACCTCCCGCCTATAGTTCATGATCAAGTTCCTTCCGTACAATACCGTGGTGCAGAAGAGCACGGAAGAGGATACTGTGACGCACTACTTGGGCAAAAAGAGTTCACTCCAGCAGTTTTTTCGCAGCATTCACCACATCTTCCGCCTGTGGAATCGAGTTATCCTCCAGGTACCGGCTGCAGGGAACCGGAGCATCAGCCGCTCCCAGCCTCACAATCGGCGCGTCCAATTCATCAAAGGCTTCTTCAGAAATTCGGGTGGCGATTTCCGCTCCCGGTCCTGCGGTCTTGCAAGCCTCCGATACAATTATGACGCGGTGAGTTTTTGCAACCGAGGTACACAGTGTATCCATATCCAATGGTAAAAGTGTACGAGGATCCACGATTTCCGCATGAATACCTTCGGAGGCCAGTTTTTCGGCTGCCTCCAGAGCGACGAGGAGCATCCTGGAATAGGCAATAATTGTGAGGTCACTCCCCTCCCTTTTCACGTCAGCCTTCCCCAGAGGGATAAGATACTCCTCTTCAGGGACCGGACCCTTGGTGTTATAGAGCATTTTATGCTCTATGAAGACAACGGGATTATCATCGCGCACAGCCGATTTCAGCAAACCTTTGGCATCGAAAGGAGTAGCCGGCATAACCACCTTGAGACCCGGTACATGCATGAACCAGGCTTCCATGCTTTGTGCATGGTGAGCACCGGAAGAACGTCCGCAGCCGCCCTCGGTCCGTACAACCATGGGTACGCGGGCTTTTCCGCCGAACATATAACGGATTTTTGCTCCCTGGTTATAAATCTGGTCCATGGACAAGCCTGCGAAATCGACATACATAAGCTCACCAACCGGGCGTAAGCCCGTTATGGCCGATCCCACACACGCTCCTATGATAGCAGCTTCGGAAATAGGGGTATTCCGAACCCGCTCGTTACCGAATTCCTGCCACAGACCGCGGGTTACACCATAGGCACCACCGTACAGGCCGATATCCTCACCGATGAGCACCACGTTTTTATCCCGTGAGAGTTCCTCTCTCAAGGCCTGGTTCAGGGCATCCCGGTACAATGTCTCGTTCATGGCCCCAGAACTATAGTCACTCTGTGAGTCCACCACTTGTGTTCCTTTTTTGCGCTCGATTTCCGTAAAGTCCTCTTCCACATAAACGTCTTTTGTGATCTCTTCAAGCGGGGGGTAGGGACTCTTTTCGGCAAATTCAACCGCTTCTTCAGCTTCTCGTTCCACTTCCTCTTCAATCTGCTGAATTTCTTTTTCCGAAGCAGCTTTATTCTCAATTAACCAGCTGCGGAATTGTTTGATCGAGTCCCGTTCTTTCCACTCCTTTTCTTCTTCCTTGGTCCGGTAGGCTCGAGGGTCGTTCTTGGAGTGGCCGAGATAGCGGTACGTCTTGCATTCTACCAGGGTCGGTCCCTGTCCTTTGCGAGCGCGCTCGGCGGCCTGCTGAACCGCCTCTTTCACCGCCAGCACGTCCATTCCGTCTACCGACACTCCCGGCATGCCGTAGGATTCTCCACGCTCGGCTATATCCTGTATGGAAAACGCCTCCCGTACCGGCGTTGACATGGCATACAGGTTGTTTTCACAAACAAAGATTACCGGGAGTTTCCATACCGATGCCAAATTTACGGCTTCGTGGAAAGCACCGGTATTGGCCGCACCATCACCGAAAAAACACACCGTCACTTTTCCGCTTTGAGTATATGCACTGGTAAGGCCGGATCCGGTGGCGATGGGGATGCCTCCTCCTACAATCCCGTTCGCACCCAAATTTCCGGCATGGAGGTCTGCAATGTGAAGCGATCCTCCCTTCCCCTTGCAATACCCGTCTATCTTCCCGAAGAGTTCAGCCATCATTCTATCGAGAGTTGCCCCCTTGGCAATACAGTGACCATGACCCCGGTGAGTGGAAGTAATATAATCTTCAGGGTTGATGGCGGCACACGCTCCTACAGCAACCGCTTCCTGCCCGATGTACAGATGGGTGGTTCCCCTGATTTTGTCCTGGGCAAAAAGATCGCTTACCGTTTCTTCAAACACCCTGATGCGGAGCATATCCTTATACATGCCGCGGTATTGTTCCTTTTCCTTTTTCTTCATATGCACACCTCCGTTATTTCTGCTTCCTTGCAATTTCTTGTAAATCATAATAGGCATCCACAACGGTACGAATGCTTTCATCCTCCTCTTTCAGACCGCACACCGACTCCAGAACACCTTCAGGGCCTGAATCTTGCAGCATCTTTTGCAGCCGGGCAGCTTCAGGATCTTCCGCCCAATCATACAAGAGCGCAGCCCCGACAGAGAATAGGATATTGGAAGGGAAAACATCCTGTGAAAGGCACAACCGTACCGCCCCTACCAGGCGGTCTTGTGGAGAAAGCTTGCGCAGTGGATCTCGTCCGACTCTTTGTACGGTATCCATCATGGCCGGATTCGCAAAACGTTCAATCAGATCGTTGCTAAAAGCAGCGAGGTCATTTTCTGAGAGTTCCGGATATTTGTGTACAATCGCCCGCTGGGTTTCTTCCAGAGCACCCTCAAGGCGCTTCCGGATTTCCTCATCTCCCGCTGCCTGGTGAATAAACTCGTGCCCCTTGAGATACCCGAGATAAGCGAGTACAGCATGCCCAAGGTTGTGAATAAACAATTTTTTATCTACTTCAGCAGGAAAATTCTTTACCGGCAAAAGTCCTGCTATGTGAGGCACGGGACCGCGTATGGCTTCTGCATCACAGGGGAGCCTGTGGTATGATTCGGCCACCACGCACAAAGGGTCTTCTATTCCAAAACGTTCCCCCATAACCGGAACCATGCGGGCCACCACTGTTCCTACAAATCCCACTTTTTCCTCCAGAAAAGAGTGCTCCTTTCTTTCCAACATGTCGAGAACAGCTTCACGAAGCTTTTGAGGAGCATCCATCATGTTCTCGCACAAGAAAACATTGAAACAATCAACCCTGCGTTCCTTCGCCATGAGACGTATGCCCTCGGCAAGAAAGGGGGCGACATGGGAAAGGTTCTTGACTCCCACCGCGGTGAACGCGACTGATGAAGCAGCAATTGCTCTTGCTATTTCTTCCGTCTGGGTGGTTGACAACACACGAATACGGTCAATGGAAACCTCAGAAGCATTTCCGTCTTTTGCCAGAAGCCGCAATGGGTAGCTCCCACGTTGCCGCAGACTGTCTACCAGTTCCTGAAACACCTCTACAAAAACTGTTGTATCCCCTGACTCCCAGAGCAGGTGACCTATGAACCCCCGGCCGATATTTCCCGCCCCGAATTGTACTCCGGTTTTCATTGCCAGCCTCCTGTATATCTCGTGAGTTGTGAGGTGTAAGTCGTGAGTCGAAGGAAACAATAGCTCAATGACCTTCCCTCAACCCTCAAAAAGAACTTATTTGCTCGATATCGCCCAATGAGCCGGATTGACTCCTCATTGGTTTATAGCAGATTCATTCATATCAACGAACGCCTGTACCTGTTCGTAACTTTCAATTCCTTGGGTGGCACCCATCTTTCCCACACACAGTGCACCGCAGGCATTGGCAAACAATCCGACCCGGTACAGGTCCCATCCATTCAAGTACCCCACCAGAAAACCGGCGGAAAACGCATCTCCCGCTCCTGTTCCGTCTACTGCCTCTACCTTAAAGGGAGGTATGAGTACCTTTTCCTCGTTCGTCATGATGAAGCTTCCTTCCTCCCCCATCTTGATAGCGACTACCTTGATTCCATGTTCGAGAAAAAAGTGCGCGTTGTCCACCATTTCTGTTTTCCCGGAAATACGGCTTGATTCATCATGGTTAGAGATGAAAATATCAAGTTCTGAAAGGCAGGGTTTGATAGTAGAAAGCCATTTGCCCGTGTCATCCCAGTATGTATCGAGCGAAGTAAGCACGCCTTTTCCACGCACTCTCTGGAACAGGCGGGCGGTGGGTTCTCCATCGAGTCCGGGGAGAAGAAAAGTGCCGGTAAGGTGCAGGCACTGGGTGTCGCTGAAGGATTGATCGGGGACATCCTCTTCTTTCAGAGCCCGGTTGGCACCGGTGTAATGGAGAAACGTCCGTTCCCCATCGCTTGCGACCATGGCCATGGTAGCGGAAGTATGGTGATCGCCCGTAAGTGAAAGCCAATGTATGTCTACCTCGTTCCGTGATAGAGCGTTGGCTACAACTTCACCCAAACCGTCCTGACCTACTTTCGCTACCACTCGTACCCGGGCACCAAGCTTTGCGAGTACCACTCCCGTGTTGTGAGCTCCTCCTCCAACATGAAGCTCCATTTCCGGCACCAGGGCCAGAGTCCCCTTTTCAGGAAAGTGATCGATCGGCCTTCCTAAAAGATCCGCTACAACTATACCTACACAGGTGATTGTAACCATATTCATCCCTCCCGCCTGCGTTCGTATGAAAGTACAGCTTTTGCCGTCTCCTCGTCCGTGATCAAAATCTTGATAAAACCGCCTCGAAGTGCTCCCAGTATCGCTTCAACCTTTTCCATTCCCCCCGCCAACGCCATAACGTTGCGCATGGAACGGATTTCGGATAAAGGCACTGCCACTGTACGTCGGTGCAATGGAATATCGAGTACTTTTCCCTCGCTGTCGTAAAATTGCCCTGCGATATCCCCTACCGCCCCCTTCTCCCGGAGGTCGGCAAGCTCCTCGCGTCCTAAAAAACCGGTAAGTGCATATACTGAATGGTGTACGTCTACAGGACCCACTCCAACCAGAGACCAGGCAGCACGGTGTGCCAATTCCAAGGTTGTACGGTTCATTCGCTCATTCAAGTAGAAATCTCTGATTTCCTCACTTTCCACCACTGCGGGTGCATACAGGTAATAACATTCTCCTTCGAAGATCGAAGCCAATTTTTCTCCAATTGTATATGGATTAAGAGAAGCAGATGCCGTACACCCACCTACCAGCGTCACGACCTTTATCCCCCGTACACGCACATTCTTGAGTGAGTTTGCCACCTGCTTCAACGTCCTTCCCCAGGCAATACCCACCAGGTCTGCATCTTTCAAAACCCTTTCCAGGTACCAGGCTCCGGCTCTTCCCAGGCTGGTGAAAAGATCTTGTTTTCCACCCGCCGGTATAACCAAAGCATCGCTCAGGGAAAAGGCTTCCCGCATCCTGTATTCCAGCTGCAGGCAATTTGCCAGGGGAGACTCGACAGTGACCCGCACAATTCCTCTCTTGTGAGCCTTATCAAGCAGTCTTGCCACTTTCGGCTGCGATATGTGGAGAGACTGGGCGATGTCCCGTTGAGTCAAGCCCTCCATATAGTGTAGCCAGGCTATACGGGTTATGAGCTCCAGGTTTTCTTCATACACTCCCATATGAATGAGTATTCCAATCGTAAATATTATTTCACTTTTCTTGTACCCATCTTACCTGATGCAGGAGAAAAGTCAACGGAGGAAAGGTTTTTTCAGTGATGGACTCTCTTTTCTTGGGTGCGGAGAAGGTGTAAGCCGGGCAAGGGTCGCCGGTAGTAGTGGTCGATAAGTACCTTGACCACACCGGCCGCCGGTACAGCTACTATGAGTCCAAAAGCTCCGTATATAGCTCCTCCCACCAAAAGCGAAAGCAGCACGGTAAGGGGATGAAGCTTCATTTCCCTTTCCATGACTTTGGGAATTAAAAAAACCCCTTCAACCAAGTTGATACTCCCAAATAGAACGGCCACCGCCAAAACATGCCATGTCGATTCCTGCAAAGCAAGGATCAAGCCGGGAATGGCTCCTGCGATGGGCCCTAAATATGGCACCCACTCGGCCAATCCGGCAATCACTCCTATAACCAGGAAAAATCGAATCCCCAATACAGCGAGACCTATTGCTGCTGTTGACCCCACAAAAATTGACAAAAGAATGCGCCCCCTGATAAACCCGCCGACTACCTGGTCAATCTCGCGCAAAATACCTACCAGTTCCCGGCGGCGGGAAGATGGAAACAAAATAACCAATGCATGGCGAAGGCGGAAAGCATCCGCCATGAAAAAATATAAGACAAAAGGCGTGACCACAATACCTAAAAACACGAACCCCACCGTCATTACAAATACATCAATAACTCCGGCAAGAGCACTTGCAATAGTGTCACGGATATCATATGTCCAGTTAGTCAGAAAAGAACGAAAAGCTCCCGTGAGGTCCCACTGGGGGAAGCGGTCGTCTATCGCTTTCAATTGGTCGAGAAAAACATCGGTGTATACAGGAAGGTTTTCCACGAGTTCCTGGACCTCCTGTATCACTCCGGGAACTATCACCCCAAAAAGCAAAAACACCACAATTAAGGTAGTTCCGTAAACTACCGCCACAGCCGCCTTCCAGCGGAAACCCTTGTTTTGCAACCACCTGGCAACAGGCACCAGTGCGTATGCCAGCATTCCCCCCAGGGCAAAGGGAAAAAGGACCAGCCGCAAGCGGTAGATGACATACAGGAGGATAGCCCCGCTTATCAGCCAGAAGAGAGCTGCAACATTCCTTTCTCTCTGGTCTTCCTTTCCGCCTTTTTCCACATGTTTTTTGGATTTCTCCACAGTAATTTTTACTCTCCTGTTCTGTACAGCGCCTTATGCAAATCTTATGCGTCTTACAGTGTGCCGGTTTCCTTCAGAAACCCGGATCATTCCCTATACTTGACAAGTAGAACAATAAAAGCTGGAGCGGGAGGAAAACACCTGCCTCTGTATGTGCTTCCCACACACCGGGCATGGGTCCCCCTCTCTGCCATAAACGCACAATTCCCTCTGAAAACTTCCCTCCCGGGCATCACTTTTCCGGTAATCCCGGATAGTTGTCCCCCCACTTTTCAGGGCCTCTTGCAATACCACTCCAATGACATTATATAAAACTTCTGCCTCATTTTCTGTTAATGTACTCGCAGGGCGTTCGGGATGAATTCCTGCACGGAAGAGAACCTCACAGGCATATATGTTACCAAGACCGCTCACCCTGCGCTGGTCCAGCAGAAAATCCTTTACGCGTGCCTTAGTCTTGCTGGACAATGCATAAAAAGTATCCCGCCGAAATCCGTGGCTTAACGGATCCACCCCTAATCTTCTCCAGCGCTCAACCATCTCCATACGGTCAAGCAGGGCCAGCTTGCCAAAGGTGCGTATATCGGTAAAATACAGCATACCATTTTCGAGAATGAACATCGCCCGTACATGCGGATGGTTCATTTCCTCGAGAGAGTACAACAACTTTCCTGTCATTCCCAGGTGAACCAAAAGCGTTACTCCGCCTGAAAGCAGGAAGAAAAGATACTTCCCCCGCCGAAGGCAGGCACCTACGCTCCGTCCCTCAATATTTTTTACCGGAAGGGCAAAACGCCCATCGAGTATTTCCACCGAACATATCCGCTGCCCTTCTACAAAGGGTATCAGCTCACGGCGGATTGTCTCTACTTCTGGAAGTTCCGGCACGTTCATTCTCCTTTCTCCGTAAAAAAAACATTTCTCCAGGAACACCATCGGTCTTGTGGTAGTATAGAGAAAATGAGCACACAGCTTCTCCAATTAAAAAGGAGGTCCATGTGACAGCGATATGATTCAAACTGAAAATCTTACCAAACAGTATAACGGTTTTACAGCCGTCAAGGACCTGAATCTCAAGGTGGAAAAAGGTGATATTTATGGTTTCCTCGGACCAAACGGTGCGGGGAAGACTACTACTATCATGATGCTGTTGGGCCTGGAACAACCCACACACGGGAGGGTATACCTGTTGGGTGAAGAGCTCAACCCCCGAAAGGTTGATATCAAAAGGCGTATAGGAGTTGTTGCCGAAAACCAGTATTTTTACCGGGAAATGACGGCCCGCGAGTACCTGTTTTTCTTCTCTTCCATCTACCGTGTTCCGGATGCACACAAGCGTATCGACCACCTTTTCGAGGCGGTTGGACTCTCGGATCACCAGAATAAAAAAATTGGAGCTTGCTCCAAGGGGATGCAGCAAAAACTCGCTTTCGCCCGTGCTCTTCTCCACGACCCTGAGCTTCTCATCCTGGATGAGCCGGTAGCCAACCTTGACCCCACAAGCATCAAGCAGCTACGTGATCTCATCGAAGGGGAAAACAGGCTGGGCCGAACCATATTCGTCTCTTCCCATCTTCTCTCGGAGGTGGAGAAACTCTGCAAAAAAGTGGGCATCATCCACCAGGGCCGATTACTTGCCGAAGATGATATGGAAACCATAAAGCACCGGCTTTCCGACACGGTGATACTGACCGTGGAAATCGACCAGGAAGCCGCACCCCACCTGGAAACGGTACAGAATCTTCCTTATGTCCAGGCCGTTGAAGCAAGGGGTAATATTTTCACTGTAACATTGGAGGCGGACCGTGATTACCGCAGTGACCTTTCCAGGGCTTTGTTTGGAAACAATTGCGTCATTCTCTCCATGAAAGCCAAGGAAATGAGTCTTGAAGAGGCATTTATGACTATTACCCAGCAGAATATTTCTCTGCTCACCGCGCCGGAGGAACAGCCATGAGACGCCGGATATCCTATATACT
>PWXL01000008.1 GCA_003561145.1 Candidatus Atribacteria bacterium | reverse complement strand
TGGGGTTTGCGCACGAAAGCATCCGTGATTTTATCGATCGCCTGCACAGCGGTGAAGAATTCCTGGTTGGTTTCGAGGATGGATACCGGGTCAGTAAAGTTGTTTTGGCCCTCATGGATTCTGCTCAAAACCGCAAGCCGGTGGAGGTAGAGTATAGTTAAGGGGAGTGATAGGTACCTAAAATGAAACTTCGGTAGAAAGGAATTGGAATGAGACATTGCCCGTTGAGTTTGATAATACTCAACGGGCAATGTATTTCACATTGACTATTCACTCATTATGATCAACAAAACACACACAATTATTTGTTGATCGTACAAGGTTACCACCCTGGCAGTTCGAAATTCCCCCAGAGAGAATCCATATCATAGTTTTCTTTGGTAACCAGAATACCGGAAGTTTGCAGCCAGAGGTGGTCATATTCATAACGGTCCGGATTTTCGGTGAGAGTTGTGGTCACAATGGCTGGAGCCCACATTTCATTATAAGCCCAAATGTCCACACCGTGCCTTTCGCTGCCTTCGATCAATATATCATCTGTGGTTATGATATCTCCGGGCTCAGGCAGTGCTTCCTCTCCTTCTTCAAGGATCAAGGTCAGGAAGTAAATGCCGAGGGGATTGTAAAAGGGGCAGGGCTGGTCCAATGCCACGTCGATTTTCCCCTCACCAATAGCCTCGATCACAGATGGCATGGCATCGATGGTGGCGACAAAGTAATCCGCCGGGTCTTCACCCAGGGCTTCTATGGCTGCTACCGCTCCCTCGGCCATAGGACCGTTGGCTCCGTATATTGCGTCCACTTCGTGAGCAAGCAGAATTCTTTCGCTCTCGGTTTTTGCCGGGCCACGGCGGAAATCAGCCACCACTTCTATAATGCGTACATCCGGGTACTGGTCCATCACATTTCTGAATCCATCATGGCGGTCATCTGCAGAGGCACCGCCGATAGGACCACGCAGTTCAAGCACAGTACCTGCAACTTCGCCCACCGGTTCAATTTCATTTTTCAGGTACTGGACAATTTCTTCGGAAAGTGCCTCACCGGCACGCACTCCCGAAAAGCCGATATATATGGAAACGTACTCATGGTCAACATCGGCATCGGTAGTGACAACCGGAACATTATTTTGTTTTGCGTATTCCACGGCCGGCCTCAAGGCCCTAGCCTCCTGTGCGGCGATGATCAGGCCATCAACACCCATATCAATGAGCCTTCTGGCTTGGGTTACTTGGAGACTGGGATCCCCCCGTGCTTCCATTGCCGTATAGCGGTACCCATGATCCTCACAATACCAGCGGAAAGACTCCTGGAAAAGAGCTTCCCATACATTGATAACCTGCTTTGTCGTGATTCCGAAGAAATACTCTCCATCACGCGCGATGGCACTTATAGTGAACCCACACAGAATGGTGAGTACCAATGCCGGTATCAGAATGATTTTGAGCATACCTAGGCCTTTCATTGTCTTTAACCCCCTATATCATTTTGGTGTCAGAAAAATTGACTCCGAACTCTTTAAACACACCAGTTTTTCGAAGTTTCACCTCCTTTCATCTTGTATTCTGAAACAGAGCCGGCAAGGCTCTGCTCTTAAGCGAGCAGAATCTCTTCCAATTCCTCTACTGAAGTATCTCCCTTATCCATATCTGCTACCGTCTTTCCGTGGGACATCACCACAAACCGGTCTGCGACCGGATGGACTTCCCGCAGGTTATGAGTCACAAAAAGGGTTCCCACTCCTTCATCTTTGAGTTGTTCTATAAACTGAAGGACCTGGCGGCTTCCCTTGGGAGAGAGAGCAGTGGTTGGTTCATCAAGAATAATGACTTGTGCGCGAAAATACATGGCGCGTGCGATTGCCACCCCCTGGCGCTCGCCTCCGGAGCAAAAACGAACCTCTTGTTCCGGAGTCGCTATATGAAGGCCCAGTTTGTTTGTGATGGCTTCACTTTCAGAACACATTTTTTTATCGTCAAGGAACCTGAAAGGACCGACTTGATGATATGCTTCCCGTCCCAGAAAAATATTCTGGAATACCGCCCGGTCTCCAACAACCCCCTGGTCTTGATGTACAGTTTCGATTCCGAGTTCCCGGGCTTCTCTCACACTGTTGATTTCCACCTTCTGGTCTTGAAAATATATCGTACCCCGATTCGGTCGAATCAGGCCGGAGAGAATTTTTACCAAGGTAGATTTACCGGCGCCGTTATCCCCGACCAATCCCACCACCTCACCTGGATAAATTGATAAATGTGCTCCATTAACGGCATACACCTTACCGTACCATTTATGGATGTCTTCCATTTTTACGATAGGCGTGTTCATAGGTTTTTCCACCAGGGCACCACCTCTTTTCTCCTGATTTCTTTTTCAATATAAGCCATTCAGAATTTTCCTCTTTTCGGATCTTTACGAAGGTGTGAGAATTTTATCCCTCCATTTTTCTCTGGTCTCATTGAGGAGGATGGCTACCAGTACCAATAAACCTTGCAGTGTACCCATAATGGCTGGATCAATGGCGAGCATGGTCATGCCGGCATCTATTACACCGAGGAGCAGTACGCCCCCCAGGGCACCGAGTATGGCGCCCCGCCCTCCCCGGAGGCTGATCCCTCCGATAATCGCACCGGCAAAGGCCAGGAAAACCGTTCCTTCTGCCAGGGTCGAAGGGCAGGCCCGCATGTACCCTGTGTAGAGAAGACCTGCCAGTCCAGAGAGCACACCGGCCAGGGTGTAGGTACCGAAGATCACATTTCCCGTATTTATTCCTGCCATCCTTGCAGCCTGTATATTCCCCCCCACCGAATATATATGACTCCCGAACCTGCTCTTTTTTAAGAGGAAGTGAAGCAGTACTGCAACAGTGAAGAGGATGAATATGGCCATTTGGATGTTCCATATGGTGGCACTACCGGGGGCGAGGTAGCTTTCCGGCAGCCCCAGAACGGTTCCGCGTCTGACCACCAGCGTTCCCCAATGAAGCATGAGGTACGTCGACAAAGTGATAAGAAAAGCATTCAGTCCGAGTTTACCAACAAAAAAGCCATTGACAGTTCCGCAGAG
>PWXL01000172.1 GCA_003561145.1 Candidatus Atribacteria bacterium | reverse complement strand
TTTTTACTTTACGGGAGATATGGCCAGGGATTAATGATATTTCCATAACGGCGTACTTCGTAATGAAGGTGCGGACCGGTGCTCCGGCCGGTACTGCCGACGTTGCCGATAACCTGCTCTTTTCGTACGGTATCGCCTGTTTTGACGCCGACGCGTGAAAGGTGTGCATACACTGTTTCAAAGCCGAACTGGTGACGGAGAATAACAGTATTCCCGTAATTTCCATTCCAACCGGCAAACACCACCCGGCCTTCCGCGGTGGCTACAACATTGCGGCCGGTGGGAGCTGCGATATCTATACCGGTATGCCAGGCCCTCCTCCCTGTAAATGGATCATTTCGCCACCCGTATCCAGAGGAAACACGACCCCAGGTAGGCCAACGTAATGGTACCAGGGATGCCATCCGTTCCCGCTGATGCGCGACTTCCAGGATTTCCCGGTATGATTTTTCCCGTACCATACTTTCAGCGCGGATCCAGTCGAAAGTATCCCCTAAGTGTTTGGCACGAGAGGAAAAGGCGGGATCTGAAGCAGGACGTAACGGTGAGACAGACGGGGGCAGGGGATTCATAAACATAGTGGGACCGCCTGAACCAAAAAAGGTCTCACCGGATCCTATTTCGGTGAAGCGGTTGAGCGGGATATACATCTCAGCAGGAGTACTGGATAAAGATATATCAACGCCCAGCTTCTGCAGGCCCGACTGGAGATCTTTTTCCAACAACTCACGCACTTCACGGTCGAGCTCCCTCATGGTGCGAATTTCTTGTAAAACCTCTGCGGCCTGCAGGGAAAGCTCTTCGAGCCTGGCTTCATGTTCCTGTTTACGCGCATCGTGCATGTGCAGCTCGGATTGTAAGGTTATGAGCTGATTTGAAGCGAGATACAGTTCACTCTTGATACGGTTCTGGTACCATAAGACCCCCCCGACTCCAACTCCTGTACCGAGGAGGACAAGAAAGACACCAAGCAAAATTGTTTGCCAGCGAAGGTGAATTTTTTTGAGGTGCCCCTTCAAGGGATGAATCCAAAAAACTGTATATTGCCTGTTCCCTTTTTTGGCCATTTCCCTCCCCCTTTCCCTGTGTTGACTCAACCGAAATAGAAAGACTCTATAGCTGTAATGAATGAATTTAAAAGGGTTCCTCGCGTCCCCGAATTACCGAATAAATGCGCTGCAGTTCCTCCTCTCCTGCATATTCGATAATGATACGATGGCTCCCCACACGTACACGTGTGGCCAGCATGCCGGTAAGCAATTCTTGCAGGGATTTTTCTTTGTGAGTCGAAGACTGAATTTTTTTCGAATATGCTATGGGCTGCTTTTCAGCTTGTTTTTTTACATCACGTAAATTCCGAATCAACCGCTCAACATCACGGACAGAAAGCTTTTCCCGGCTGATTTTTCTGGCCATGAGCACCTGGTCCTCCTTTTTTTCTATGCCGAGGAGAGCTCGTGCATGGCCGGGTGTAATTGCTCCGCTTTCCATGCTTTTCAGAACTTCAAACGGAAGCTCAAGCAATCGCAACAAATTGCTTATGGTAGGGCGTTTTTTACCGATACGGTGGGCAATTTCCTCCTGGGTCAAGCCGAAATCATCAGCCAGTTTTTTTACCCCGCGTGCGAGATCAACAGGATTTAAGTCCTCTCGTTGTAAATTTTCTATGAGAGCTATTTCCAATTTTTGTTCTGGGGAAAACTCTTCAACAATGACGGGGATGGTCTTTAGGCCCGCATTTATAGCAGCCCTCCAGCGTCTTTCGCCAGCCACGATCTCATACCCGGTTTCCGCTCTCTGCACCAAAATCGGTTGGAGCACGCCATGCAGGCGGATAGATTCGGTCAATTCATCCAGGTTTTCCTGGTTCATTTCCTGGCGGGGCTGGGAGGAGTTTGGACGGAGAGACTCCACGTTGATTTCCTGTACCGTTCGAACTCCAAAACGGCCAGCACCGGGTATCAGGGCTTCAAGACCTTTACCAAGACTTTTCCTGTTCATCACGCTCAAGCACTTCTTGTGACAGGCTTTGGTAAGCCTGAGCTCCCGCAGAACTCTGGTCGTATAGAACAACTGGTTTTCCGAAACTTGGTGCTTCGCTTAACCGGACATTGCGGGGCACAATGGTAGCGAAAACTTTTTCTCCAAACACCTTGCGTACTTCTCCGGCAACCTGTTGAGAGAGATTGGTGCGGGAATCGTACATGGTCAATACGACTCCGAAAACATCGAGTTGTGCGTTCAGAAAATTCCGTACCGCGTGAAAAGTGTTGAGCAACTGGCCAAGACCCTCCAGTGCGTAATACTCGCACTGAATCGGTATGAGAACCTTCACCGCGAAAGAGAGGGCATTGAGGGTCAAAAGACCCAGGGAGGGGGGACAATCGATGAGAATAAACGAATACTGGGTAACTATACGTTTTAAACCCTCCTTGAGACGGTATTCGCGGCCGATGAGAGAGACCAGTTCCACCTCAGCTCCGGCCAGCTTTATGGTCGAAGGGATGAGATCCAGATTCATTATCCCCGACCGGCAAATAAATGTATCCGGCTCTCCCCCGTCAATAAGAAGATCATACAAGCAGTGAGAGAGCTCCTGCCGCTCGATCCCCAAACCGCTGGTAGCATTACCCTGGGGATCAGAATCCACCAGAAGAACTTTTTTCCCCTTTTGAGCCAGACATGCTCCCAGGTTAACGGCGGTTGTGGTCTTCCCCACTCCGCCCTTTTGGTTGGCGAAGGCTATAATCGTACTCATATTCGATTGGTATTGTAACATAAATACTTCACAACTGGGAAAAACTTCTTTTTTTTCAAAAAAAGATTTCTTCGTCGAGAGAGCAAGTCTTTCTCTGGTATGTTGGTGGTCTCCTTTGTAAATGCCGGAGTAAGGAGTGAGGGATGAGTCATATTCAGAAGTTAGAAGTCAGAAGTCGGAATTCAGAATGAAAGGCTGAAACAGGAGGAAGGATGAGTGAGTCGGGTTCCATTCGGTGAAACATCCCTCAAAAAACCAAAGCCGCTGGATTCCCATTTACCACATATGGGAATGACAGACAAGGGCATTGCTGATTTCAGAATTGAAATTCATACTTCAG
>PWXL01000217.1 GCA_003561145.1 Candidatus Atribacteria bacterium | reverse complement strand
CCGGGTGGGTACTGGGAAACGTTGGAGGTGGGTAAACAGCTTGAGATCATGTCCCGGATCGATGGGTTGGACGGGGTGTTTGTTTTTTTTCCCACCCCGCCTCTCCCGGCCGACCCGGTGAAATTGAAGCAATACCTTGCCGAATACGGCTTGAAACCATCCAACCTTGGAGTGGAAAACTGGGGAGACAAGCGGTGGAAACACGGTGCGTTCAGCTCCACTGATGCCCGGACCAGGCGGGAATGTATCGACATGTGCCGGAAAGGAATCGATTTCGCCGCTGCCATGGAGGCCGAAAGTGTATTGCTCTGGCCGGCCCACGATGGGTTTGATTACCCTTTCCAGGCCCAGTACCGGGACGGCTGGAAATACCTGGTGGATACGATCAGGGAAATCGGCGAATACAATCCCTCCATGAAAATGGCTGTTGAATATAAATCCAAAGACCCCCGGCAGAAACAATACGTAAGCAATGTCGGCAAATTGATGATGCTTCTCAATGATGTCAATCTCCCCAATGTTACCGGTGTGGTCGATGTTGGCCATGCATTGATGGCCCAGGAAAACCTGGCGGAATCACTGGTCATTCTCGATGCTCATGGGAAACTGGGACAGATCCACCTGAACGAAAACTACAAAGATTCCGACCCGGACATGATCTTCGGGAGCATCAATTTCTGGGAAATCCTGGAATTCTTTTATTACTTGAACCAGACCGATTTTGAAGGGTGGTCCTCCGTCGATATCATTTCCGCCCGGGAAGACCGGGAGAAAGCGCTCCGCCTGGGGGTTTCTCTCATCTGGACCTATCAGCATCTGGCCGAGCGGCTGCTTGAACATTCCCAACAGATTGAAGGCCACCTGCAAGGGTACCATTTCACGGAAAATATGGAACTCATGACCCAGTTACTTTTTCCGAGACCGTAGCCACCTCAAAATAAAATACCTGGATCGAGTCCGAGACGCAAGAAATTACCGACCACCAATCACCGATCACTGATCATTGAATTGACAGGAGAAAAAAGAACCTTGAATGCGCGGGAGAAATTTTTGACCACCCTGCGGGATGAACCGGGAAGGCAGGTCCCGCGGGTTGAAATGGGGTACTGGGCAAGCACCGTCCGCCGCTGGTTCGAGGATGGGTTACCCGTTCGGGAACCGGTTCCGGGAGATATACCCGGCGGTTCGGCGATCATGGCCAACCGGGGAATATCATCAACATCGGCAAAGGAGATCGACGGTAATGTGGGTCCCTGCTTTGCGCTCGATGATCATCTGACCAAGTTCCCGGTCGACTACAGTCCCCGTTTACCAGTCGAAACTGTTGAACAAACCGAAACAGATTGGCTTTACCGGGATGCTTTCGGCATCCTCTGCCAGTCGCCGCTCCACCGGCAGACCCCGCCCCGGGAGATCGATCACCCGGTCACAGACCGGGCCAGTTGGTCCGCTTACCGTGAACTCCACCGCTCATGTCCCATCGAACAGCGGCTCCCGAAGAATTGGGACCGGCTGGTGGAATTTCTTCGGCAGCGCGATTTTCCCATCCGCCTAGGCGGAACCTACGGGGGGTTCCTCGGGTTCCCCCGCCAGATCATGGGGTTAACCAACTATGTCCTCACCCTGTACGATGATCCCGGCCTCATCCACGACATCTGCGATACCTTCCTGGAGTTTCTCTGTGCATACTATGGGCGGATCATGCAGGAAGTGACCGTCGATTGTCTCCTGATTTGGGAAGACATGGCCGGTAAACAGGGTCCCTTGGTCTCACCTGCTCATTTCCGGGAATTCATGGCCCCCCGCTACCGCAAACTCACGGCTTTTGCCCGTGACATGGGAGTCGATATCATCCTGGTCGACAGCGATGGGGCCGTCGAAACACTCATCCCCCTGTTTATCGAAAGCGGAATAACCGGGATGTATCCATTCGAAAGAGCAGCGGGAAATGATCTGGAACGTATTCGTGAAACATATCCTGACTTTCAGCTCCTGGGTGGAGTGGATAAGCGGGTCCTCTTTTCAGGTGTTTCCCCCTCCGCTATCGATCAAGAACTGGCGGTCGCAGAGAGACTTCTCTCCACCGGCCGCTTTATTCCTCATATCGACCATTTTGTTTCCCCCGACTGCACCTGGCACCACTTCAGTTATTACCGGAGAGAACTCAACCAGATCATCGATCAATTCAATGAAAGGGTAAATGGGTAGATATTCCTACTGTCTCACCACCTGTTTGCGCCGGGTGGCCATGGTACGGGCAGCGTCTATGGAAACGGCCAGAATGAGGATAGCCCCCTTGACCACTTCTCTCCAATAGTACGAGATGCCGGTCACAGTTTCCAGGTGGACCATACCGTTGCGTATAACACCCAGGATCAGGACAGCGATGATCACCCCCGCCAGGCTTCCTTTCCCCCCCGACAGGGTAACCCCACCGAGCACCACTGCGGTAATCACTTCCAGTTCCGCACCCGTTCCGGCGTCGTCCCGGCCCAAGCTCAACTGGGCCAAGAGGATCACACCGGCCAGCGAAGCCATGATCCCAGAAATCATGTAGCTGAAAAACTTGATGCGCCGGACGTCGATCCCGGCCAGCCGGGCGGCGTATTCGTTGCTGCCGGTCTGGTAGACCATACGCCCGTAGTTGGTGTATTTCAGCACGAAGGAAGCCAGGATGAACAGGGCGATAATGTAGACCAGGGTGATGGGAAACAGCGGCGGGTTGCGGGGGACATACAGCCGGGCGATGTTCAGAAAACTCTGGTCATAAATCCGGCCGGTCTTGAGAATCTCGATTTCCAGGGAGAACCAGGAAGCCATGCCCCGGGCGAAAGCCATCATCCCCAGGGTTGTAATGACCGGGTTGATCCCCACTTTGGTGATGATGAATCCATTCAGGGAACCGAACACCGCCCCGATCCCCAGGCTCGCCAGGAACACCAGCCAGGCGGGAAAACCCACGTCGTGAAACAAGACCGCGGTGACCGCGGTGAAACCAAGGATGGAGCCCACGGACAGGTCCAGCCCGCCGATCAAAAGCACAAAGGTCATTCCCACTGACAGGATGGCGATGACCGGGATATTGCTAATGATAGCCTG
>PWXL01000152.1 GCA_003561145.1 Candidatus Atribacteria bacterium | reverse complement strand
GGTTTGGTTATCGCGGTAGCAGACGATCCGGGAATGCATTCTTCACAAAATGAACAGGATAGCCGCAATTACGCGTATTTTGCCAAAGTACCATGCCTTGAACCGGCGAATAGCGAAGAAGCGAGGCTTTTTACAAAAGAAGGGTTTGCTCTCAGCGAACTTTTCGATACACCTGTTATGGTTCGTTCCACCACCCGTGTTTCCCATGCACGCTCCTTGGTACATCCAGGAGAAAGGGAAAGTGTGGATGTGCGTTCTTACAGAAAGAATTCCGAAAAATATGTTATGGTTCCAAGTTTTGCGCGGAAACGGCGGGTTGTAGTTGAAGATCGCATGGAAAAGATAAAAGACTGGGTGGAAGATACCCCTCTGAACCAGCTGGAAATTCATGATCAATCGATTGGTTTCATTACCGGAGGGGTGGTCTATGAATACTTAAAACTTCTTTTTCCACATGCGTCATATGTAAAACTCGGTGTTTCCTGGCCCGTTCCTTTGCAAAAGATAGAATATTTTTTGCGTTCTGTGGAGCGAGTGATTGTTGTAGAAGAGCTTGATCCCATATGGGAAAGAGAAATTCGGGCTGCAGGTATGCAGGTTACCGGGAGGGAATTAATCCCCGGCGTGGGAGAGCTCACACCTGATATTTTGAAAAGATCTCTGCAGCCGTCTTGTGAAGAAAATCTCACTGAAGTACGGGATAGCCATACTGTACCTCGCCCGCCGATAATGTGTGCCGGTTGTCCCCATCGCGGGGTATTTCATGTACTGGCGGAACTGAAAGTACCTGTGACGGGGGACATAGGATGTTATACCTTGGGGGCGATGCCTCCCCTGTCCGCTATGGATACCTGTGTATGCATGGGGGCATCAATTTCCATGGCTGAAGGAATGAAGCTTGCCCATCCTGAATCTGGAGTGGTTGGAGTGATTGGAGATTCCACCTTTGTTCATGGGGGGATACCTCCGCTCATTGACGCGGTGTACAACCAGACGTCAATAGTGGTCATTATTTTAGATAACGGAACAACCGCCATGACTGGCGGTCAAGACCATCCAGCAACTGGACGCACACTATCAGGTAAACCTGTCCCGCCTCTTGACCTGTTGCTTCTTTGTAAATCCTTAGGGGTGAAATTTGTCAAGGAAGTTGGAGCCTATAACGTTTCGCTATTGCGAAAAACAATAAAAGAGGCATTACAATGTGCCGGTCCGGCTGTGATAGTCGCACGGCAACCCTGCCAGTTGATGAAGACGTCCCTGTACAACGGTACATACAGAGTAGACACAACACTGTGCAAGATGTGTAAACGATGTCTTTCCCTTGGATGCCCTGCTTTGAAGGTGGATGGGAAATCAGTGGAAATCGATTCACAGTGGTGCAGAGCATGCGGAGTGTGTTCATCATTGTGCGTTCCTCATGCTATTAAGGATGAAACCGATGCACAGAGCTGATGGAGCAATCGCAATAGTAGGGGTGGGAGGCACGGGAGTACTGAAAGCGAGCGAGTTGCTTGCGTATTATTTTCTTGCGGAAGGGTTGGAAGTTCGCCAGAGCGAGGTACACGGCATGGCGCAGCGCGGGGGATCAGTTATAACGCATCTGCGTTATGGCAGAGGGATATACTCTCCGCTCCTGCAAAGTGGAGAGGCGGACTACATGTTAGCGCTGGAAGAAATGGAAGCGCTCCGTTACGCATTTTTGCTGAAAAAAGGAGCGCATGTTTTCATCGATCAATGGAGACTTTTACCGCCAGCTTTGGGAACTGCCGTGTATCCTCAGGACGTTGCAGGTCAGCTCACTCAGGCTGGCTTCCGGGTTGTATCTGTTCCGGCCCATGAGAAAGCCGTGGTGCTTGGGTTTCCCAGGCTCGCTAATACGGTACTCGTGGGAGCTTTCAGTGCGATACTTCCTTCGTCGTGTGAAAAAGAATGGGAAAATGCGATATATCATGTTTTTCCATCCCACTTGGTGGAAAACAACCTGCTGGCTTTCCGGGAAGGAAGGGCTTACCCTTTGAGAGTACGGCTGGACAAAAGTGATTCCTGCATGCCGCAGTAACTATTTGTCTCCTTGGTATGCTGCACATAATGAACGTTTTCGTCAGCAAAAGATCTGTACGGAGGAAAAAGAAGAAGCGTCGTTCTCCTAGTCTCCTTAGCAATTTTTTTGTTATTTGATATAATGGAGGCAAGATATGGCCAGGGGGTGATATTGAAAAAAAATACGTGATGTGGAACCATTGGTGCATATTACAAAAAGAAAATGGGAGGCGAGCAAAAAGAATGGATAAGAAAATGGTATGCAAAATCTTCGTTTTTGCCTTCATGGCAGTGTTTGCGTTCAGTGGAGCAGCGTTAGCGTATACCGTTACCTTCCTCAGTCATGGAGGAGAGGAGAATGTTTTTTGGCATGCGGTTCACCAGGGAGCTCAAGATGCCGCTGCTCGTTACGATATTGACTTTGTCATGTTCCGCCCGACGGAGGAAGGTGATTTCGCCGCACAATTAGCGAGGTTTGAAGCGACCCTGGCCGCAGAACCTGACGGGATCATAACAACCATTCCCCATCCCGAGATGTTTAACGACGTCATACAACGGGCAGTCGATATGGGTATCCCGGTGATCTGTTCCAATACCGACCATCCCGAGGGCGCAGATGGAAACGCCCGCCTGTCTTATATAGGCCAAGATCTTGTAGAAGCAGGGTATTTCCTGGCAGAGAGTTTGCTTGCCGATTTAGAGGCCGGAGAAGACCACCATTTCCTGATCAGTATCGGTGGGCCGGGCATGGTGTGGGCCGAGATGAGGTCAGAAGGAATAACCAGCTATCTTGATGAGATGGGGTTTTCATACGAACGCCTTGATACCACTATGGCGCTTGATGTAGCCCAATCGCGTATCCACGCTTACCTGATGGCCAATCCGGAAACCCGGGGCTTTTTGGCGGTGGAATTCAACCACGCCGCCGCCGCACGTGCCGCCCGCGACCTGGGGTATGAACCAGGGGAACTGCTCATTGGTGGCTTTGACCTGGTTCCGGAAGTGTTGACTGAAATCGAAGCCGGTTACATCCAGCTCACCGTTGACCAGCAGCCCTATCT
>PWXL01000263.1 GCA_003561145.1 Candidatus Atribacteria bacterium | reverse complement strand
TCGACTTTCGCCGTGGCGGATGAAGAACATTCGATTGCCCTGGTAGTGAAAAATGTGGGAAATCCCTTCTTCGATGCAGCAGAGCGGGGAGCCCTGGCTGCCTGTGAAGAGCTGGGATACTCATTGATTTTCATGGGTCCTCCCACTCCCACGATTGAAGGACAGATTGAAATCATCGAGAACCTGATCGCCCAGCGGGTGGACGCTATTTGCATAACCGCTAATGACGCTGATGCCCTGGTACCGGTCATGCAGCGGGCGATGGATGCCGGAATCCTGGCGATCAGTTGGGACTCACCTGTCAATCCCGACGGGCGGCTGCTCAATGTCAACCAGGCCGATTTCGAATTAATCGGCCGACTGCAGGTCCAGGCAATCGCGGAAATGATCGACTATGAAGGTGAGATCGCGATTTTAAGCGCCGGTGCCACCATGACCAATCAGAACATCTGGATCGAATGGATGCAGGAAGAACTCAAGGAACCGGAATATGAAAACATGGAACTGGTCACCATCGTCTACGGGGATGACCTGCGAGAAAAAAGTTACAACGAGGCCATGGGCCTTTTCAAGTCATATCCCGATCTCAAGGGAATCATTTCTCCCACCACGGTAGGCATCGGTGCCACCGGGAAAGCCATCACAGATGCCGGCCTGATCGGGCAAGTTCAGCTGACCGGCTTGGGACTTCCCAGCGAAATGGCGGAGTGGATTCAAAACGGGGCCTGTGAGGCCATGTTCCTCTGGAATCCCGTTGACTTGGGCTATCTCACCGCCTATGTGGCAGGACTGATCCTTGACGGAACGATCAATGGAGAAGTGGGAGAAACTTTCGTGGCAGGCCAGATGGGTGAGAGGACCATTACCGAAGCCGAAGACGGCGGATTGGAAGTCCTGCTTGGGCCGCCCTTCCGGTTCGATGCGTCGAACATCGACGAATGGAAAGACGTTTATTGATCGTTAGGTAATTGCCTGTTTCTCAGTATTTGTCGATTCAACCAGCCCAGGCGGGGGATATAACCTCGCCTGGGCTGGTCTCTAAGCCAATGGATTCATGAAAAATTATGAATGAATATGTTCTCGAGCTGAAAAGTATTTCTAAATATTTCCCTGGAGTAAAAGCCCTGGAAAAAGTGGATTTCAATCTCAAGCCGGCTGAGATCCATGCTTTAGTGGGCGAGAACGGCGCTGGAAAATCCACCTTGATTAAAATCATTACCGGTGTGTTCCAGCCGGATGAGGGAGAAATCATATTTCACGGGAACACCGTGGTTTTCAGTGATCCGACTGTGTCTCAGAAAAACTTGATCGCAGCAATTTACCAAAACCCCACCTGTTTTCCACACCTTACCGTCACGGAAAATATATTCATGGGTCACCCTATGGTCGAACAACGAACCCGAAGACTCATGTGGAACGAAATGAACGCCGAAGCGAAGAGGCTGCTTCAATCTTTGGGAAACGACCTCAACCCTGTCAGCAAGATGGGGGATCTGAGTGTCGCCCAGCAGCAAATGGTAGAAATCGCTAAAGCACTATCTCTCAATGCCCGAATTTTAATCATGGACGAACCCACCGCCGCATTGACCAACCGGGAAACCGAGGAGCTCTATGCCATTACTCGTAATCTCAGCAAAAATGGCACTTCGGTTATTTTCATCTCTCACCGCTTCGAGGATATATTTCAGATTGCAGACCGGGTCACTGTCTTTAGGGACGGGAAAAGTATTGGTACCTGGTTTGTTTCTGAAATTTCCGAAGGAGAACTCATTAAGGCGATGGTGGGGCGTGAAATCAGCCAACTCTTCCCCAAATCCGATGTCCCTCTGGGAGAAGAGGTTCTGCGGGTTGAGGGACTCTCCAGGGTAGGACATTTCGCAGACGTCTCTTTTTCCCTCCACCAGGGTGAAATTCTTGGTTTTTCTGGGCTTGTGGGGTCGGGGCGGTCCGAAGTGGCCCAGGCCATCTTTGGTATCCATCCATATGACTCTGGGAAAATTTTCGTGAGAGGAAAGGAAGTAACCATTGATAGTCCCTGGAAGGCCATGGACCAGGGGATCGGATATCTTCCGGAAGACCGCCAGCTGCAGGGCCTGATTCTTCCAATGACAATCACTGATAACATCACTTTATCCACACTTGACCGATATGCACGGAGAGGCTGGTTGAAAAGCCGTGCAGGGCACGAAACGTCTCAAAAACTGTTTGAATTGCTCAAAATCAAGGCACCTTCTATCTTTGACAAAATATACTCCCTCTCCGGGGGAAACCAGCAAAAAGTTGTTGTAGGGAAACTCCTGGCGGGAGAACTCCGTATCCTGATTATGGATGAACCGACTAAGGGTGTTGATATTGGGGCTAAATCTTCCATCCATAAGATCATGAGCGACCTGGCCGCCGAAGGTTTCGCCTTGATTATGATTTCCTCGGAAATGCCGGAGATCCTGGGTATGAGTGACTCGATCGTTGTTATGCACGAGGGGCGCATCATGCGAACGTTCAGCCGTGAAGATGCCAGCCAGGAAAAGCTGTTAGCTGCAGCGGTGGAAGTGAATCGCTGATCTGCAGATAATCATTTTGGGTGGATCTTTTCAATATGTTTTTCAAGAGGGGAATAACCATGAATGGTATAAATAACATTTCAAGTATGGACTTCCTGAAAAACTTGCGAGGGTTTCGGGAGTTGGGGTTGGTTGTTTTCATTATCTCTATATCGGTTCTCATCGGTGCCCGTAATCCCCGTTTTCTTACCTGGGGAAATCTTCACGATATGTTGCTCGACACGTCGATTCTTTCCATCCTCGCCATCGGCATGATGATAGTCCTGGTTACGTGTGGAATCGACCTTTCCGCGGAATCCGGTGTCGCTCTCACAGGCATGATCGTGGGTCTTACCTTGCTACGTTATCCGGCGATTCCGGCCGTATTCACTCTCTTTATGGGAATAGGTCTCGGAGCGGGATTCGGGGCGATAACCGGAGCCATAGTCGCCCGGGGGCGGGTCATTCCGATTATTGCAACACTGGGAATGATGTATGTCTACCGGGGGCTGACGTTCATGGTGAGCGGCGGGCGATGGGTCAACGCGTATGAAATGCCAGATGACTTCAAGGCCATGG
>PWXL01000156.1 GCA_003561145.1 Candidatus Atribacteria bacterium | reverse complement strand
CTTGGTAGCCCTCTGCCATGAAATAGGTAGCGAGCTTTTCCGTAAGCGTTGTTTTCCCCACCCCGGCCGCCCCGGAAAAGCCCACCACCAGGGGAGGGATTTTCACGGCCAAGGTCTCAGAGCGGAGGATACGAAACGCCATGATCAGCCTCCCTGCACAATTCGTTGCCCTTCATAAACGCGAGCACCAGACCCACCGCGTCCGCTTCATGGGTGGTGGCCGGCGCATATCCCATTGACTTCACCTTTTGCAGCACCTCCTCTTTGTTCATCCGCCCCCGGCCGAAAGCGATCTTTTTCCAGCCGGTGGGAGCGTATGATGCCAACTCTATTCCGTACTCTTCGCTCAACCCCTTGATGATGCCGATGGCCTCGATGTGGGCGTTGGCAAACCGGGAAGCCTGAAAGGCCCCTTCCGCGATGAGGCAGGCGGGGCGGTAGCACACGATGAGGCGCACCAGCGAGGAGCGGAGGGTATAGTAGGGGGTTCCCCCAGGTGTGAGGGTGTGAAGGAGGAGGGGGCTCCCGGGGCGGCGGGTGTCCGTCACCACCACCCCGGTGTTCTTCACCCCCGGATCGATGGAAAGAAGAATCAAAAGGGGAGTTCCTCCTCGCTTTCCCAGCTTCCGGCCTTTTCGGGCGGGCGCTTTTCCGGAAGCTTGAGCTTCATGGCGTTGATGCGGGTTGCATACTTCGTTTCACCGTTTTTTTCCCACTTTTCCCAGTCAAGCTCGCCCAGGACCGCGATTTCATCCCCCGGATCGAGCAGCACGAGGGTCTCGATATGTGTTTCAGCGAGTTCCCCCGCTATGCGCACCGGGAGGTAAACGTTCCCTCTCTGCGTGTCCCCCTTCACGAAAAGACTCACCACCTGGGCACCCTTTTCCGTCTTGAACACCCGGGGTTCCCGCGCCAGTTCCCCCACGAACTGCACCTGGTTGGCACGTTTTCCGTTGTTTTCCATGATCTGCCTCCCTTTCTCAATGCAGTGAGATAGTTGTTTCATAACCGTACAATGCGATAGCCTCTTTGTATGCGTGAAGCCACCCGTTCGCCGTAGGAGTTGCCGAGTTCTTCAAGGGTGAGGTTGGTGGTAATCACCGTGGGGCGCTCCCACTCCAGGCGGAACTCGAGGATCTCATAGAGATTCGCGCTCACCCACTCGTCAGTCGATCCCACTCCCACATCGTCGAGCACCAGAGCATCGCATTCGAGCAGGGGGACTTTTTCGTCTTCAGCATTTCCCTCTTTGAAAGCTCGGCGGAAGCGGGAGAGCACCCGTGCCCAGTTTTCGTATATGAGGGTATACCCCCCCTTGACGAGCACGTTTGCTATCGACTGTGCGAGATGTGATTTGCCCCGGTCGGTCTGGCCCGCTATGAGGAGGGAATGTATCTCCTCCTTCCGCCATTCCTCAAAGCATTCGGCAAACTTCCGGCACACCGCGAGGACCTCTTCTTGCTGCACATCATAGGGGATGTAGCTCTCGAAGCGGCGGCGGCGGAAGCGGGGGGCCAGGCGGGCCTCCCGGTAGCGTCGCTCGATCTCCTCCTTTCTGGCGTGTTTTCTTTCCTCTTCCAGGCGCTCCAGGGCCTCCTGATCACTCTGCTTTTGCAGGCACTGGCATGCCGGCTTGTACTTCAGTTTTTTCGCGACGTGCCGTAAGTCGGGACTGAGAAAATCCAGGTTCGATTCGACGTATGGCGTGCCGCAGGTATCGCATATGTTCAGCATGTATCGGCCACCTCCCTGAGCGGCATGATCCCCCGCTTTTTGAATCCCGCCGGGTCTGCGAGGTAACATTCTTCCACCAAGGTGAAGACTGCACGGGGCGTCAGGCGGAAGAGCATCTGTTCCACGAAGCGCTTTTCAATCGGGGCGACGATACCTTTCATGGAAGTGATGAAGGAATAAATATCCTCCTTCTCTATCTCCTCCCCCTCCCCATTCTTAGATATATTTTCTTTATGATTCCTCTTCAATGATTCCTCTTCAATGATTCCTCTTCCCGTTCAGCGGGTGAACACCCCCCGTTTACCCCGTGAACACCCTCCCCCTTTGCCGTGAACACCCCCTGTTCACGCCGTGAACTGCTTTGCCTGACCCGTTCATGGGGTGAACTGGTTGTGGCCAACTCATGGAGGGTGTAGAAGTTGGAACGGCCGGGGCTCACAGAGCGACTGAGGACACCCATTTCCTCCAGAATTTTCAGGGCGCGTGCGATGGTAGCCCGTGCCCGGTAGCCGCTGAGGGCCATCAGCCTTTCATAGGCGGGAAAACAGCCCCTTTTACCGTTTGCGTGGAAGCAGAGCGACACATAGACCGGCAGGAGGATCTTCGTCCGGGGATGGCGGGCAATGGTTTCTACCGCGTTTTTTTCCATGATGAAATAGGTGCCGGGTAAATGACGTTTCATGGCGGCCTCCCTTATGATACCGGGGCGGGGAACCACACATCCCCCCCCGCCCTGTAAATAAGGATAAGAAAAACATTACGCATCGGTATTCGCTCCCTGCGCAGGGTGGATAGATATCTCCTGCCTGCCCTGTACCTCTTCCCTGGATCGGGACACCAGGTATTTCTTGAGGATGCGGGCCACCTCTTGTACCCGCTCCTCCCATTCTGCTTCCGGAATCGGAACATACTCCACGGTGACATTGAAGGAACGCTCATGACCGTTCATCGGCACCGGGGAAAAAATCACAATCGTTAACATTTGGGAGAACAAAGAGCTCATCCCACCCGCACTGAAAAAGTGATTGCAGTTTGGCACGGGTCTTGGCAGAGGGCAGCCTCTTCCCGGATAGGTACATCGATATTAGCGATTTACTCAGTCCTGAAGCACGTTCGATGTCACCCAAACTCAAGTTGGATCGAGCGATGATGTCCCGTAGCCGTTCTTTTTTTAGAAGCACTTGAAACATCGTCTACCTCCTTCTGTTCTTTTATATGAACATTATAACGGATTTATGACAGAGGGTCAACAATATATTCCTTTTTAAGAAGACTCTTGCATGTTAACGTCTATGTTGTATAATGTGTACATGAGTGAATTAGGAACATACCTCAAGATGATGCGCAAGGAAAGGAAACTGTCATTGGGAGCCGTTGCCAAGGATGTCGGCT
>PWXL01000212.1 GCA_003561145.1 Candidatus Atribacteria bacterium | reverse complement strand
TTGCTGAAGAGGGAAATCTGTACCTATTTTTGCAGTCTCAGAGGGGCAGGGAGTCGGCACAGATACATATATAGAGTGGAAGCCATGTGTGACTTTTGCCCTTTGCGAGAGCAGAAAAGAACATGAATGAACGGCTAAGGAATATCGGCTCCCAGCTCTTCCAACCGATGTCGTGCATGTTCATAATGCTTCATTGTCTTCTGGTACAATCCTCTTCTCGGTTCCCCCTGTAGTTCCTTCTTCGGTGTCGTCTTTGACCTTCGCTGCAACGAATCGGAAACTGCTATCCCAAGCATCCCGGGATTCGCCGGTTATTTTGCTAGAAGTACTTCCGGGATGCTCGCTGTGATCCGGGGAAAGCATGACAGTGACCGCTCCATCCAGCCCAGACCGCAGTACACCGGTTTGAACTGCCGCGGTAGTCGGAAAAGAGCCATTGGCATATACAGCAATGCCACACACAGAGCCATGAATCGAGCCCGTCACCCTGTTGCGGTTTAGGTAGGCTCCGAAAGTTTCCGGAAGGGGGAAGCCGGATACCGAGTGAGAGACCTCCGAAATTCCGAACACCGTCATAATGAACAGTGCTCCAATACACATTATTATACGGACCCCTGTTTCTCTCATTCTTCCCCCCACCTTTCCCATGCTTCAAGATATTGCAGATGTGATCGATATTCCGATCTTCTTGCCCGGATTAAGGTGGTCTGCCGTGAGGCCTTTCACTCTTCTGCGGGTAACTCAGATACAGTCCCTACCATGACAACTCTATGTTTCGCCTGACACCCTGTACTGACTTTTTTACTTTTTCTTCCTTCTGCTGATCATATCCCAGAAACTTTTTCCTTTTGATTTATACCCATCAATATTCTTAAAACCTGTGTCATCTTTTTTCCCCGCTTGTGAAGGCTTTTTACTCTTTTGAGATCCCTTCTTGGTCTTGCCGGCCTTTTTTTTCTGATTTTTTCCTTTTTCCACCATGGGAATCCCTTCCTCTGTGAAATATTTACGTATTCTTTCATCTTGGTTTCAATGTTTGCTATACTGATACCGTATAGACACATACACGCATGCAGGCTCTACCTACTATAGCTGTATTATATACTCTCTCTTAGTACATGCAATAACACCTATATGAATATACTGTTTTCAGGATTATACACATGCATACTTCTCCACACTTATGGGCAGTTATCGAACCAAGGCACCTTACGCTTTTGCCTCACGAGGTACAGGTCTGGCTTGTTGATCTTGATCGCTTCAGTGAGGATACAAGGTGGTTATCCCCGGTTCAAGCGGAACGTTACGCGCATCTATCGTCCAATAAGCGGATTCGCCGCCGCTTTGTGACCGCATGTGCCCGCAGAATTATCCTCGCAGGCTCAATGAATCTCCCTATAGATGCTATAGGTTTCGAATGTGATAATCAGGGAAAACCCCGTCTGGCCGGCAATTTGAAAAAAACAGTGCGATTCAACATTTCACATTCGGGGAAGTACGCGCTTCTTGCAATCGGGTACAAACGTGAGGTAGGAGTCGATATCGAATTCCATTCCCCCCTCCGCAATATCGAACGCATCATAAAAATTCTCCACCCACAAGAGCAAAGAGAGCTGGCATCAATTCCTGACTTGGAAAAACGCCAAAAAACATTTTTTGATCTCTGGACTTGCAAAGAAGCCTACCTGAAAGCGACTGGAGCAGGTCTTCGCCGTGGCCTGAGATCCATTCAAATACCAAGTGGCCTCATAAATCAGCCTGAAGCTGAAAAATACCGCAGGCTCTCTCCACTGCCTGGTAACTGGTTTTTTTTGCCACTCAACTGCCCTCAAGGGTATTCCGCGACTCTTGTAGCGGAGGGTTCCAGCTGGTGCGTACGTACTGCTTCCTGGATGCCTTCTTTGTTGTAGGTAACGCTCAGACGTTCAGGAACGGGTAAAGTTCCGCTCATGGGTGGAAGATGTACTTTCCCGCCAACGGTAATGAGAAAATCAAACCTGTCAGGTACTCCTTCTTGACAGATGTAGATACACTATATATACTTCTCAGGCGAGGTGATCGATATGTATACTACAATTCAAAAGTGGGGAAACAGCCGGGCCGTGCGGCTCCCAAAGGCTGCGCTCGAAAAAGCCGGCTTGAAAGAAAAAGATACGGTCGAAATCAGGGCCGAAGAAGGCCTTTTAGTGATCGTACCTTATCCTGCCAAAAAACACCTCACCCTCGAGGAACGCTCTGCAGGATACCAGGGAGACTACCAGCCTGGAGAATGGGATACCGGCAAACCGTCAGGGAAAGAAATATGGTAAAGGCTTCTTCCCCAAAACAGGGAGACATCATTCTCCTCAGCTTCAACCCACAAACCGGCCATGAACAGCAGGGGAGAAGGCCGGCTTTTGTTGTCAGCAATGACTCATTTCATAACCTTACTACCAGCCTGGCGATGGTGTGTCCGATCACCTCTGTCAACCGGGGGTTCCCGCTTCATGTACCGCTCGATCATCGAACCAAAACACGCGGGGTGATCATGTGTGAACAGGCACAATCTCTTGATCTATCGGCCAGAAAGGCTGTGTTCTTAGAAAAAGCACCCCAGGAAATCACCGAAGAGGTGATCGACATTCTGATCGGCTCAGTTGAATTACTGCTTCCCTGAAAAAAATTAAAAAATGAAGGTAGGTGGGAGCGTACTCTCACTCCTGGTTTCCCCGCAACTTTATTTAGCCCAACTTCCGATCCTCAACTCTCTTACGGTTCCGAGAGCTCACTTTCTTCGTCTTTTGATAATACCTTTCGCCAGTTTCCAATAACGATATATCATAACTCAGCCCCTTCTGTTTCAAGCAAGAAAACCGCACCACCGATTCCCTGATACGTACAAACCTGTCAGGAAGGACAACCTGTCAGGAAGGATTGACTTTTAAAAAAAGAGAAATATAATAGGAATAGGTATGCTTTTCATTATATATATGAGATACCGGTATGTATTGGTATGCTTTACTCAGACTTCATTATTCACTCAACGATAGCTCTCGCCACAGCCCAGCACACAACACATCAAAGAGATACACAAGAAAGGGGGTGGAGGACCCGCATAGATTGTGAGAAATAAGCGGATACAATTACTTGGTT
>PWXL01000222.1 GCA_003561145.1 Candidatus Atribacteria bacterium | reverse complement strand
TTCAGCCATTGGGATTTTTTCTTTTTCCTGGCTTTCCTGGTTGGCCTCTATTCGCTTCACCGGCTTTCCATGGTTCAGGAGGAGGGCGAAGTGAAAGAGAAGCTGGTGATGCAGGAATTCCTGTCAGAAGTGAAAAAGGGTATGCGGAACCTTTCCTCTGCGGGAGGGATGCGTTCCATGGTGGAAGGAGCGTATCCAATGTTCCGTTCTCCACGCAAATACTCGAAAAAGATGCATAGAAAGGAAAACACGAACAGGGGGTGAAATGTGGTTGGACAAAGTTTGATCCGGAAAATCTTCCAGGGTGCCAGTATGCAGCGGTGGAACGACCAAATCCGGCCCATTGAGTTTACCGAGCTTGACAAGCAAGCCCACAAAATGATCATTGCATGGCTTCTCGGTCGCATCGAGGAAGAGGTTTTTCAAAAAAAAGTGGACTGGGTATATCTGGTGGAGGGAGGACTTTTTGAATACTTACAAAGAATGGTCCTCACCGACATAAAGCCGCCGGTTTTCCACAAGCTGGTGGAGAACCGTGAAATAAAAAACAAACTCGATGTGTATGTCCTGGCGAAAATGAGGCAAGACCTGTCTTCTCTCCCCGGTAACTTTTTTGAGAGATTCAGGGAGTATTTATTCGAGGAGAAGCCCCGCTACGAACAACGCATTATCCGCGCCGCGCATTATTTTGCTACGCATTGGGAGTTTCAGATCATTGACAGCGCCAGCCCACGATTGTATGGACTCGATGAAACGAAGCACGCGATAGAAAGTGAAATAGTGCATTATTATGAAATCGAATGTGTGAAACAGATGGTACAATACAGGGATTTTGTCGATTTATGCGGTCAACTCCGCTTTCAGCGCCGTTGGGGCCAATCCGAGCGTATCCCCCGTACATCTGTATTGGGGCACATGCTGTTGGTGGCAATGCTGGGATATTTTTCCCTTCTGCAGTGGAGTCCCTGTCCGAAAAGAGTGTATAATGATTTTTTCGCCGGGCTCTTCCACGATCTGCCCGAAGTGCTTACACGGGATATCATTTCACCGGTCAAGCGGGCGATGGGAGAACTCGAGCGGGTGCTTAAGGATTATGAAGAAGCTCAGCTCCAGGAAAAAATTCTTCCCCTTCTGCCTCCTTTTTGCGCGGATGAGATCACACTGTTCAGCCGTGGGGGTTTTGAAAATTCTCTCCAAGTAGAGGGGAGGCTTGTCCGGGAAGCAGATAACCCCTCGATAGTTTCCGATGGAATCATTACACCGGTTTTCAATAAGGATCCATATTCCCCCCTTGACGGAGTGTTGCTCAAGATATGTGATGATTTGGCCGCATACGTGGAAGCTTCACTCTCTATCAGCTATGGTATACGGTCTGAACAGCTGGAAGAGGGACGGCGGCATCTTTACGACAAATACCGTCATGCGAGCATCGGAGGGGTTGAGCTTTCACAGCTCTTCGAAGGATTTTGGAATGAAGCGGAGAGGTGAAGGAACTTTTATTTTTCATGATAGGAAATTTTGGCGAGGACTTCCTGCTCCATCTCCGGGAAGGGACGCAACAACCGGTTCACTAACACGGGGAGGTCTTTGGCCTCTTCTGCCTCAAAGCGAAGTGTAAAGACAGGCTCGGTAACTGATTTACGGATGAGCGCCCATCCCTCCGGCCATTCCGCCCGTATACCATCTATCCGGCTTACCTTCTCTCCCTGTAAGAATTCTTCCAACACTGCAAGGACCTTGTCCTGGTTCGGGGAGGGAATACGAATATCAGGAGTAACATGGGGTTGGGGAAATGCAGCGGTTACCTCTGAAAGTGGTTTGTGCAAGCGGGACAGGCAGGAGAGGAAGAAAGAGGCCGCATACAAGCCGTCATCTCTTCCGAGTTCCCGGAAAAAATAATGTCCGCTTATTTCACCCGCCATGAAAGCATTTTCCTGGAGCATTCGTGTTTTGATAAACGTATAGCCCGAGCGCTCCTCCACGGGTGTTCCTCCCAGGGCTGTAACCTCACGGGGAACCACCCGGGAGCACTTCAAGTCGTAGACAAACTTTTCTCCCCGCGGTAATGCCGGAAGAAGAGAATGAAGAAAAAAGATAATGCTGGTTTCAGGAGGCAAAACATTTCCGGTTTCATCGACGAAGACCACCCGGTCGCCGTCACCGTCGAAAGCTATGCCCGCCCGTGCTCCATTCTCCCGTACAGTGTCGGAGAGGGCTGCCAGGACACCATGCTGGGCGGGGTTGGGAGAGCGGTGAGGGAAAGAGCCGTCCACTTCACAAAAGAGAGGTACTACCTCAAAACCCTGTTTTTCCAGGAATGCAGGAGCGACAAGGGCCTGGCTGCCGTTGCCGCAGTCGGCCACCACCCGGAGAGGCCTGGTTGGAGGAGGAAGAAGTGATGTAAGATGCGAGCTGTATGCCTCACCGAGACAAAAAATGCGGGGAGCAAGGGGAGAGGAGGTCTTTCGAAAAGTTCTCTTTTCCACCAATGAGCGGATGTGCTGTATATCAGTAACAGTCGGAGGAAGAGTACCCAGGGATATCTTGAAACCATTGTACGCGGCCGGGTTGTGGGAGGCGGTGACCATAACCCCGCCACTGGCATTGAGAACATCCACTCCGAAAGAGAAGAGGGGCGTGGTAACCGTTCCCAGGTCACATACCTGTGATCCACTTTCGCACAGTCCCCGGATAAGAGCCTTTTTGAGGAGAGGTGTGCTTAAACGAACATCTCCGCCCACCACCAGCCGGGCTGAGGGGGGAAATAGCGAAGCACAGGCCCGGCCTATCAGGTAGGCGTCACGCTCGGTAAGGTCAGTTCCGAAAATGCCGCGGATATCGCAATCTTTGTATATGCTCACTGATTTTCCTCCCTGTATTTCTTCTTACTTCAGAACTCCCCGTGTGATCATATCGTCTATAGCTTCACGCACAGCTTCTTCTGGGGAATAGCGCGGTGTGAAATCCAGAAGATCCAGTGCTTTTTGCATGGAAACGCAACATCCCTGGCGTACGTGCAGGGCCGCCATCTCCGGTATGCCGAAACGTTCAGAATATTCTTCGAGAGATATGCTGTGGAACAAGAATTCCCGCTCGAAAAGGCGGGCGATAAAACGTCCCAACCCATAAAAGGTCATGGCATGAGAAGCGCAGCAGTTAAAGCTTTCACCTTCGGCTTCGGAAGGTTTTTCCAGTGCGCGGAAACACATACCCGCGACATCTGAGGGATGCACGTGATGGAGGGTGGCAAACCCTCCGTCAAGCAGGAAAACCTCTTCTCCTAAAATGATTTTTTGTACGGTGGAAGGGTCATTATCCCCGAATGGAGTGATAAAGGGTTTTCCCGGACCCGTGATATGACCGGGATGAATGACTGTAGCACGGATTTGTCCTGACCTCGTGCGTTCTATGAGTTCTTGTTCGATAACCGTTTTTTTCCCGGCATACTCATTTTCCGGATAACGCGGTGCCCACTCCGGTGTAGGTACTATTTCGGTTTTCCCATATACCCATACGGTCCCAATGGAGATGAGATGGGTATCCCGACCCTGCAGAAAATCAGCCATGAGACGTGCGCTTTCGGGCTCCATGCATACGATATCAACGATAACATCAGGTGAAGCGTTTTCCAGTCTTTCCTGCCAGCGGCCGCTCTTTTCTTCTTCCTCACGGTTGGCACGAACCAATTCCACTCCGTCCCATGCTACGGATTTCGGGTAGGGGTGTGTATTGCCCCGTGAAAACACGGTGACATCAAAATTCCGGGTTGCCAACATGGGGACAAGGTAGCTTCCAATGTGGCCGCTGCCGCCGATCACCACCGTTTTCGGTCTTTTCATGGTGTATCCTTTCCCGTATTGAGTAAGATTGAAATATTATACCACCCGCTCGTGCACATGATGTAAGAGGCGGTATTTGGTCTCTTTTTCCCTTTCTGGTAGAATGAGAGCGGTCAAAATTCCGGTTCTCAGCCTGCATAGATCCAAGAGGCGTGTAGAAGCGAGATCTGTCAAGACAAGGAGAAGCCCGATGGAAAAAAGGAAAGCAGCCCAGGTATTGGAAAACTATTCTCTCCAGGAGATCATGGAAAACGCCTATCGCAACCATATCTTGATACCCGCTTTTAATATTGCCTATCTCCCCATGGTGGAGACTATTGTAAAGACCATCCGCCGGCTTGATACGTTCGCGCTCTTGGAGGTAGCCCGCCCTGACATTACAAAGTTCGAAGCCGGGAGTTTCCGTGCGGTGAAGGAGGCTTATGACCATGTGCATGAGCGCGGACTCTGCCGCCTTCACCAGGATCATGTGCCGGTCATCGATGAGGACATGAACGAAGTGGACTGGCGTTCTTCTATACAGAAAGCTCTTGAGTTGGGATATGATTCGGTAATGATTGACGGTTCCCGCTGCAGCCTGGAAGATAATATCCGCATCACCCGTGAAGTGGTGGGAATGGCCCACGCTGCCCATGCTTCAGTGGAAGCGGAATTGGGCTCTGTATGGGGGCACGAGACAGGACCTTTGCCTCCGTATGAAGAACTTTTTGCCTCGGGCAAAGGTTTTACCTCACCGGAGGAAGCAGAAAGGTTTGTGATGGAAACGGGGGTTGACTGGTTATCTGTCGCGGTGGGCAATATCCACGGGGCTATCAGTGGAGCGGCCAAGGATGAGCGTAAAGTTGAAGCCCGGCTGAATATCGATCATTTAGGTACAATATCCTCCCGTACCAGGTGTCCGCTGGTGCTGCACGGTGGTTCAGGTATCAAGAAGGAATATTTAATGGAAGCCGTACACAATGGTATCACAAAAATTAACGTGGGGACGGAAATCCGCCAGGCTTACGAACAAGGTATGCGTACCGGTGGCGAGAAGAAAGCCGCCGGGAATCTCGCCGGGCGGTTGGAGGAACTGATTACGAATTATTATAACATCCGGGGTTCGGCGGAATTGCTTCTCAAAGAGTCCGCATCTTAGGAGCGTACGCCTGTCTCATGTTTGATATATCGGTAATCGCTTTTGGTTTAGGGCTCGATGCGTTTTCCCTGGCGGTCGCATTCGGTATGTGCCACAACGTGTGTACCCTGGACATGCGGTTCCGGTTGGCTTTTTCCTTCGGTTTTTTTCAGTTTTTTATGCCTCTGGCCGGTTTTTTTACCGGAATGCAGATCGCTGCTTTGGTGGAAGCGTTTGATCACTGGCTGGTGCTGGCTGTTCTTGGGAGCGTAGGGCTGAAAATGGTGAGGGATGCACTCTCCAAGGAGAACGGGATTCCTCCCGTTGACTTCAGCAGGGGCCTTCCGCTTCTCTTTGCCTCGGTGGCGACCAGCATTGACGCTCTCGCTGTCGGGTTTTCTCTTGCCTTGATATCGGACCGGATTATCCTTCCCGCTTTTATCATCGGAGTTGTGGCCTGTTGTATGACTCTTGTGGGTGTAGAGGTGGGAAACAGGGTGGGGCGACGTTTCGTTTCCCGGCCGGAACTTGTGGGCGGGCTGGCCATTGTAGCCATAGGGGTGAAGATATTCCTTGAAGGAATTATAGGATGAACTCCCCATGCTCCGGGGAAACTTTCTCCGGCCCCCTCCTTTCCTGGTACGCTCTCAACCGCCGGAATCTTCCATGGAGGAAAAATCCCACTCCCTACCGGATATTTATTGCGGAGGTTATGCTTCAACAGACGCAGGCATCGCGCGTGGTTCCCTATTTTGCCCGCTGGATGAAACGCTTTCGGAATTTTTCCATGGTAGCTTCTGCCTCTTTGGATGAGCTTCTGCTGTTGTGGGAGGGGTTGGGTTATTATACCCGCCTGCATTCACTGGCGCATGCATGTGTGGAGATTGTCGAAAACCATGGAGGTGGTTTCCCTCGCGGTTACCGGGAGGCATTGGCATTACCGGGGGTTGGCCCCTATACGGCGGGAGCGGTGCTGAGCATGGCCTATAATCTTCCCCATCCAGCGGTAGATGCCAATGCGAAGCGGGTGCTCGCCCGCTATTGTGACCTGGAAGTGCCCGTTGACAAGGGCAATGATGCCTTGTACCGTGAGCGGTCGCTTTTCTTCATGCCGGCCGGGAAAGCCGGTTCCTTCAACCAGGCGCTGATGGAATTGGGAGCCTTGTGCTGCCTTCCCGGCTCTCCCTGTTGCCGTGACTGCCCGGTGCAAAAGGGGTGCCTGGCCCTCTCGCGGGGAACACTGGCACATCGTCCGGTGCGATTAAGCCGGGCCAAAGTTCGGCATATACAGGTTATAGTGGGAATCATTTTGTGGAACGGTCATGTCTTCTTGCGCCGGAGATCGCAGGGAGGCTTATGGCCGGGGATGTGGGAATTTCCCAATTGGGAATGGAATGGAGAAAATGAAGCCGGGTCCATACGAAGACTGTTTATGCGTGAGTATGGACTGGAGCCGGAATTTCAATTTTCTCTCTCTGCCTTTTCGTGTTCCTTTGCGGGGATACGCGCGAAGATGTTTCCCCTGGTATGTACCCTCTCTTCTCTTTCAGCCTGTTCCGGCGAAAACGTACGCTGGACAGGAAGGAGTGAACTTTTTGATCTGCCCTTGCCTTCCGCCCACCGCCGTATAGCGGGGATAATTCCGTTTTCGAAGTAAATGGAGCGTTGGAGCGGCAGGGACAGGGAAAAATGGAAACGAGAAGTAACAGGGAGAAAGTGTCAACTTCTTGGAAAGTTGGGTATAATAAAAAAGAGAAACGAAAGTGGAACGGCAAAGAGAAAAAGCGTTTCAGTGTATATATGTTGCTTATGCTGTACAGTTACGGTTCGTGAACGTATCGACTGTCCAGTCACCATGACCACGGTTCGTTCCGAATATGTACCATTGGAGGATAAGAGATGAGCAGATTAATTATTGTGTCCAACCGGTTACCGGTCAGCGCGACAAGAAAGGAAGGCAAGCTTGACCTGGTCAGGAGTGTAGGAGGTCTTGCTACCGGATTAGGTTCTTTTTACAAAAATTATCAAAGTTCATGGTTGGGATGGCCGGGTGTAACTCTGGAAGAGATTTCCGACTCGGAACGTTCAACCTTGCGGTCCGCTCTTCAGAAAGAGAACTGTTATCCGGTGTTTTTGGGTGAAAAGGATTTGGAAGAATTTTATTTCGGGTTCAGCAATAAAACCATATGGCCACTGTTTCATTATTTTTCCCAATACGCGACCTACCAGCAACACTTTTGGGAAGCATATAAACGGGTAAATTACATATTTTCCGAGGAGATAGCCCGTATTGCCGAACCCGAAGACACCATATGGGTCCACGATTACCAGTTAATGCTTCTTCCACAGATGATACGGGAACGTTTACCTGATGCTTCCATCGGATTTTTCCTTCATATACCTTTTCCTTCATTCGAAATTTTCCGCCTGCTTCCCTGGCGGCGTGAAATTTTGGAGGGGCTGTTAGGATCTGATTTAGTAGGTTTCCACACCTATGACTATGTTCGCCACTTTCTTTCCAGTGTTCGTCAGCTTCTCGGACATGATCATACCTTGAGCTCCATGCATATACAAAACAGGGTAATCAAGGCTGATGCCTTTCCCATGGGTATTGATTATAAGCGTTTTGCCGAAAGCGGTAAACGTGAAGATGTCAAGGCGGAAATAGCGAAGATGCACGAACGGGTGGGAAAACGGAAGGTCGTTATATCCGTAGACCGGCTCGATTATTCCAAGGGTATCCCCCAGAGGTTGGAAGCCTTTGACTTATTCCTCGAAAAGCATCCCGAGTGGCGGGAAAGGGTGACCCTCATATTGGTGGCTGTTCCCTCGCGAACCGGTATCGACAACTACATGATACTGAAAAAAGAAATTGATGAACTGGTGGGGCGATTGAATGGGAAATACGCCACCATAGGCTGGGTCCCGGTATGGTATCTCTATCGTTCACTGCCTTTTCCAGAGCTTACCGCTTTATACAGCTTGGCTGATGTTGCGCTGGTGACCCCCTTGCGGGATGGAATGAACCTGATAGCCAAGGAATTTGTGGCAGCCAAGAACGAAGGACCGGGTGTGCTGATCCTGAGCGAGATGGCTGGAGCGGTGCGGGAAATGGGGGAAACTATGGTTGTCAATCCAAACAATACAGAAGAAGTCGTTCAGGCATTGAGCCGGGCATTGGTGATGCGAGAGGAAGAGCAACTAGAGGTGAACCGTGTCATTCAAAAAAGACTGTTCCGCTATAATGTCACTCGCTGGGCGGAAGATTTCATAGGGGGCCTGTACAAGGTAAAAGCGATGCAACGGGAACTCGCGGTTCGCCGCTTGAGCCGGAGAAGCTGGCAGGAACTGGTGGATGACTACCGCAAGAGCTCTCACCGGTTGATTCTCTTGGATTACGATGGAACACTTTCTCCCTTCGCTGCCCGTCCGGAGAAAGCCAGGCCGGATCATGAATTGTCAGAAATACTGGATTGTCTCACCCGGAAAAAACGAAATCGACTGGTAGTCTTCAGTGGACGGGACCGCGCCACTTTGGAAGAATGGTTGGGGGATTTTCAACTTGACCTCATTGCCGAGCACGGGGCCTGGCTCAAGGAATATAACGGACAGTGGGAAACCCTGGAACCTTTGACTGATGACTGGAAAGGAAGCATCTTCCCGCTACTCGAACTGTTTGTAGACTGGACTCCGGGATCTTTTATCGAGGAAAAAGATTTTTCCCTCGTCTGGCATTACCGCAGGGCCGACCCCATTCTGGCAGGGGTGCGGGTGGCTGAACTTGAAGACGCGCTGCTTGATCTCACCTCCAACTACAACCTGGAGATCTTGCAGGGAAACCGTAATTTGGAAATCAAGCACGGGTCCGTACACAAGGGAAGGGGAGCACTCCGCTGGATCACCCGTGAAGAATGGGACTTCTTCTTCGCAGCGGGCGATGACCGGACGGATGAAGATGTTTTCATCGCCTTGCCCGAAGGCGGCTATTCCATCAAGGTGGGTTTGAGCTCTACCCAGGCCCGTTTCAACCTGGATTCCTACAGAGAGCTTCGCGAGTTGTTACGGGATTTCGCCAAGGCGGATGAATGTTGAGCACCTATGACAACATTGTTTTTACTCATCGCATACAGCTGGTTTCTGTTCATCCTCGGAATACTGAGCCTGGTGCCGGGGGTTCCTCCCAGGATACAGCCACTATGGGTCGGTGCGATGATACTGCTGTGCGGGATTTTCGGAGTTGTCGTGACCATGGGAAGGCGTGGTGATTGACTTATTGACCTCGGCGATCCATTGCCTGAGCTATTGCAGCGATGTAGCGGCCATCCGTACCGCAGCACCCACCCAAAATAGCTGCTCCGTGTTTCAAGAAATCCCGGGCGGCGTGGTAAAAATCCCCGGGGCTTTCGGGATAGGATACCGTGTCTCCCTGCGCAACGGGGTTTCCGGCGTTGGGACGGCACGATACAGTACCGCTGTACACGGTGCGGTAACGGCGTACGACTTCACGCATTTCCGGGGTTCCGGTGCCGCAGTTTGTTCCCAGGGCCGCAATCTTCACGTGTCGGAAAACGGAAGCCACGTCTTCCGGTGTTTCCCCCAATAAGGTAGTAAGGTCACCGCCTCTTCCTGGGGCGAAAGTAAAGCTCACGATGGCTTCTCCTCCCGCTTCGTGCACCGCTTCCAGGGCACATGAAGCTTCCCGGGTAGAGCCGAATGTTTCCAGGTGAAACAGGTTGATCCCCTCTTCACGCACTATCTTTACCTGTTCAAGGAATATGTGAAAGGCATCCTCACTGGTCAATGAGCCGTACGGTTCCAGGAAATCCCCGGTAGGACCGATGGAAGCCGCTACCAGGACACTTTCCCCCGCTGTGTGCAGGGCAAGCTGTGCGCCTTCCCGGTTGATCGGTTGCAGCTTGTCCGCGAGATTGTGGCGAGCAAGACGGAGACGGTTAGCGCCGAAGGTGTTGGCCTCGATCATGTCAGAACCGGCGGTAATATATTCATGGTGTACCGCTCTTACCTTATCCGGATGAGAGAGGTTCCATTCCTCGGGCGGATGTCCGGCCGGGAGTCCCTCGGCTACCAAGCGTGTTCCCATAGCTCCATCGAAGAGAACCGGACCACGCTTCAGAAGTTTTTCGAGAGACAGCGCCATTGTTTTCCTCCTTTCTCTGTGATGGGTTTGTGAATCATTCCAGACTGAAAAACATTATACCTTTTCATCGCAAATGTTTTCCATTGATTCTGAATCTTTCTTTGCTTGACATTCCCTGCTCGCTGTTTGACACTATTTCAGTATCAGGAATAATACGAAGCTGGAGGTGGGACGATGTATCTGATCGGTACAGATATCGGAACACAAGGAACCAAGTCAGTGGTTGTTGATGAGACAGGTAAATTTGTGTGTGAATCCTTCCGTGAATACGGCGTCATTACCTATCGCCCCTCCTGGGCGGAGCAGTGGCCTGATGTGTGGTTGGAAGCTGTGGTTGAAACACTGGCAGAGTGCATGGAACGCTCCGGTATATCGCAGGAAGAAGTAGCGGGTATCGCACTCAGCGGCTTGTATGGAGGCTCAGGAGTACCGGTTGATAAGGATCTCAGGGCATTGCGGCCCTGTCTGATCTGGATGGACCGCCGGGCCCGTCAACAAACCCAGTGGGTCAAAGATAACGTCTCGCAGGATACCATATTCGGTATCACCGGAAATTATGTTGATTCATATTATGGTTTTACCAAGATGATGTGGATCAGGGACGAAGAACCAGAAATATGGAAGAAGGTCCACCAGTTTGTCACCCCCAAGGATTACGTTGTCCACAGGCTGACTGGGGAACTCGCCACCGATTTTTCATCGGCCGGCAATATCGGGGGGGTATTCGACATTCACAAAAAAACCTGGTCTGAAGAAATGTGCGGTATCCTGGGGATACCGTCCAAATTTTTGCCCGAGCGTATTACCCGGTCTTCTGAACGTGTCGGTTCTCTCAGCCGGGAAATGGCTTCCCGTACCGGGCTCACCGCCGGGACACCGGTCTTCGGAGGCGGTGTGGACGCCCCGGTTGCCCAACTGGGTGCAGGTGTGCTGGCCGAGGGAGAGCATGTAGCCATGGCCGGGACATCCATGTGCTGGGGAACCGTTCACGGAGGCCAGCATCTCACCCCCGGACTGGTGAGTTTCCCTTACGTTGTCTATGATGCCGAGCGTATCTACACATTTGGCGGTAGTGCCACCTCTGGGGCGCTGGCCCGTTGGTTCAGGGACGAATTCGCGACCTACGAAAAAGAGGTGGAAAAGCACACCGGTATTCCTGCCTATTCCCTGCTGGAAATGGAGACAAAAGACATTGGTCCGGGGAGTGACGGGCTGCTGGTTTTACCGTATTTCATGGGTGAACGTTCTCCCATCTGGGACCCTGACGCACGGGGCACCATACTCGGATTATCTCTCTACCACAAGCGGGCACATGTGTACCGGGCCATGCTGGAAGCCGCTGCGTATTCACTGCGCCACAATATGGATGAAGGTGTCAAGGCCGGCTTGAAACTCAATCCCGACTGCTGGATCGTTGGAGGGGTCGCAAAATCCACCTTCTGGGTGCAGATTTTCGCTGATATAACAGGTTTTAACATGAAGCGGCTGGCAAAGGACGTGGAAGCGCCCTTTGGAGACGCTATTTTAGCAGGCTTGGGAGCGGGTATTATCGAGAGTCCGGAGCGGATCAAGGAGTGGATAGAATTCCGCCCCCTTATCGAAACGAACCAGGAAAACCACGAGCGGTATACCCAGTACTATGAGCTTTTCCTGGAACTCTACGAGGGGACCAGGGGTGTGATGCGTAAATTGGCGGAGCTATAAAGCCAGCAAAAATATATTGTGAAAGTCATCCGCAGAATATGGCTAAAGCATAAGGCCGTTCACAGCGGTTCGGGAGTCATGGGTCAAATACCTATTTCTGGCTCTTGACTCCTGCTTATCGCTGT
>PWXL01000004.1 GCA_003561145.1 Candidatus Atribacteria bacterium | reverse complement strand
GTGAGGAAAATTGTATTCAGACAAAGCAATTATTCTCGCGCCAGCCGTTCGAAAACATCTTCGAGCGCGAGATACGCCATTTTAAACAGTGGATACAGTCTTTCATATACAGCAACAGCATCATCTTGCGGAGTACAGCAATCACGTATTGCAACCAGTTCTTCGGCAAATCGTAAATCCTTAAACAGACCAACTCCGACACCACCGGCTACTGCCGCGCCAAATGAAGTGGCTTCTTCCAGAAGGTACGGTCGTAGGACATTCAGACCGAAAATACTGGATAAAACCTCCGACCAGAAGGTTCCCTTTGCACCGCCTCCGATCAAGCGCATCTCTCCGATGGGAATACCCTGTTCACGGAACGCATCGAGAATGATACGCAGGTTGAAACCGATTCCCTCCATTACAGAACGTATAAGATGCGCCTTGCGGTGTCGTGGTGTAAGGCCGATAAAACAACCCCGGGCATGGGGGTTCCACCATGGTGCCCGCTCACCCAAGAGATAAGGTAAAAAGAGCAATTCTTCCGAACCGGGAGGCACTTTCCCCGCTGTAAGGTCCATAAGCTCATAGGGGCTTACTCCCAGTTCCGGGGCAATATTTTTTTCCCTTTCACAAAGTGCGTCACGGCACCATTGGAGAGAGCCACCCGCCGCTTGCATGGTACCGGTAGGCATGTACAACCCTTTTTCCAGGTGGTGAAAGGTAAAGGTGCGTAATTGAGGATCAAATACCGGTTGTGGTGATGCCAAGGCGATCCAGGATGAGGAACCAAGATAACAATACGCTTTCCCTTCTCGAACGACACCTGCTCCTGCTGCGGCACAGGGACCGTCCCCTCCCCCGATCACTACAGCCGTGCCGGCCCGCAGTCCTACTTCCTCCGCCGCGGCTGAAGTTACTTCTCCCACTACTGCGGTTGAAGGATACAGATCCGGCAACAACTCTGCGTCGAGGTTTGCAGCCTCGAGGATTTCCTCCGACCATTCTTCACGTTCAAGATCGAAACAATTTGTACCGGATGCGTCAGAGTAATCTGTAGCCCACCTTCCTGTCAGTTTCCAGATTATATAATCCTTGGCCAATAAAAACTTATGAGTATGAGAAAATATTTCCGGGAGGTGTTCCCGGATCCACAATATCTTCGCCAGCGAGTAGTTGGAACTCAATCGGTGCCCGGTTATCTGGTAAATACGCTCAGCACCTATCCGTTGAGACAAGTTTTGTATCTCTTCCACTCCCCTGCGATCCGCCCAGATAAGAATCCGGTTCAATGGAGTTCCACTGTGGTCGACCGGTAAGGCTCCCATCATCTGGCCCGAAAAACTGACTACTGCTATATCATCTCCGGTAAAACCGGTTTTCGACAGCAGCCGGTTCGTGGTCAGCACGACCCCTTCCCAGTAATCATCAGCATCTTGCTCTACCCAGAGCGATTCGGGAAAGTAGGTCTGATATTCAAAAAAGTCACTGGAAAGCAAAGTACCATTTTCATCGAAGAGTGTCGCTTTATTCCCTGTGGTACCGAGATCATGAGCCAGAATGAGTTTCGCCACTGTTAGGCGCCTCCTTTTGGGGGGTGATTTTTACCCGGACGGTGGCTATCCGCCGGCGGTTCATGCGCTCTACTTGAATTGTGTAGCCATCGATCTCCACCTGCTCCCCTTCGTCCGGTATTTTTCCAAGGAGCTCCATGACCAAGCCTCCAACCGACTCAAACTCTTCGCTCTCAGGAATACGCAAGTTCAATAATTCATTGAGATCTTCTATAGGTGTCGAAGCATCAACAAGGTATTGATCCTCTCCTAAACGCCGGTAGGGAAGTGTTTCCCGGTCATGTTCATCGATGATCTCACCAACCAGCTCCTCAAGCAGATCTTCAGTAGTTACCAATCCCGCAGTCCCGCCATATTCATCAAGCACTATGGCCATATGTACCCGGCGGTATTGGAGCTCCCGTAAAAGCTTGAGAACCTTTTTGGTAGCGGGTACAAAGTGGATTGGACGAAGAACCTCCTTTGCTTTCTTGCTTTCGAGTTTCCCCCCGTTCTCAAGATATGGAAGGATATCCTTGATATGAACGAAGCCCGTGATATTATCGAGATCCTCTACGAAAACCGGAATACGGGAGAAATGACTTTTCATGGATATTTCCAGCACGTCCTTGAGCGTAGCATCTTCCTCCACGCAAACCATGTCAGTGCGCGGGGTCATCACTTCGTACGCCAGGGTATTCCCGAAATCCACCACCTCGTTGATGAGCCGGCGTTCATCGAGCGGTAAGGCCCGTTGTTCTGTAAGAAGAAATTTGATTTCCTCGCTGGAAACTGTGGTTGCGGTGTGACTGCTCACCCCGATGAGGCCTGAAAGAAAGTCCGTGGAACGGGAAAGAGCCCTTACCATGGGCCGCAAAAGCCGGGAAAGCATTTCTATGGGCCTGGCCACCCGGAGGGAAAGGTCTTCAGGGTTTGAGAGGGCCAACCGCTTGGGGACCAATTCTCCCAAAACTAAACTACAGTATGAAATAGCCACTGTGACCAATACCAGCATGAGCTCCGGTGCTATACGGCTTATGACAGGGATCCCTGCCTCCTGCAAGCGCACACCCAACCGCTGGGAGAGTGAGACGGCACCCGCGGCGCTGGCGAAGAACCCGGCCATAGTCACCCCTATCTGGATAGTAGCGAGAAATTCACTGGGATTTTGCAGGAGACGATACAGTAGTTCCACCTGCTCCGGATTTTTCTCTTTGAGCAACTTTAACCTGCTCCTGCGTGTTGAGATAATGGCTATTTCTGAAGCTGCGAAAAAGGCATTGACCATGATGAGAAGCAATATAAACAACACGGTGCCCAGGTATTCCATGTTCAGGGTCTGACCTCCTCTGTAAATTCCGAGTTCCAGGCTTCTTCGATCTCGAGACCGAACGACTGAAAGAAGGCCTCCTCCAAAGGTATATACTCGAGCATGGTAAAAAATTCCTTGATGGCCTGATCTCCGGCAGCTTCACAGAGCCTGGTCACCACATCTTTGGCCTTCTGATAAAAGAGAAGAGCATGTTGTTGATCGAGGAAAGTGTGCGAGATGCCTGAAGGCAGGTTGTGCTGATCCTCATTCTCGGGAAAATGTGTAGGGAAGAAATAT
>PWXL01000023.1 GCA_003561145.1 Candidatus Atribacteria bacterium | reverse complement strand
TGCGGCATCTCAACGGTGTCTATACCCAGTGGTTCAATGTGGTTCACGAGCGGAGTGGCCACCTTTTCCAGGGCCGCTTCCACTCAATCCTCGTGGAAAAGGACCACTATCTTTTGGAAGTAAGCCGGTATATCGTGCTCAATCCTGTGCGGGCACACCTAGTCTCGGCTCCGGAAGAATGGGAGTGGTCCTCTTACAGGGAGACCGCAGGATTTCCGGTAAAGAGGCAATCCCCACTTACCCCGGACGAAATCCTCTCTCATTTCTCCAGCCATCTTGCCCGCTCCCGCCTCCAGTATCGGACTTTTGTCAGAGAGGGACTGGGGAAAAAGAATCCCCTGGACGAGACGGCGGGTGGTCTCCTGCTCGGCTCGGAGGATTTTGTCGCCCGGATGAAGGGGCTGCTGGAAGAGAGTAATACTACCGAACACTTGAAGAGAGAACGATTCGCCGCCCGGGCGAGCCTGCAACACATCTTTTCCAGCCGACCCAGAGACAAGGCAATGTATGAAGCAGTCAGGCACCAGGGATATACACTGCGGGAGGTGGGTCAATATACCGGTCTGCATTATTCCCGTGTGAGCAGAATAGTATCCGGTATAGACAGAAAAGGAAAAAAGACTGATACCGCCATCTGAGTCTCCGTTTATTCATGGCTGTTGCATTGAGGTATAAGAAAAAGGAGCATTCTGCTACCAGAAGAGAGAAATATATATGAAAATCGCCCGACTGGATTGGTTGAATTTTGAGAAAAACGCCGCATTTTTGAAAACCATTTTTCCCGCAGACAGCATACGTTATTACTACGCCTTTTATCACTTCGATCCGTATTTCGAACCCTCCCGTATTGTGTCGGTGATCGAGGGGGGAGAGGTGGTGAGCACACTGTGGAGCCTGCCGCGTTTATTCCACGATGGCGACCGTTTCTTGCGTGCTGCCGGCATTGCCAACGTGGGCACAGCGGAAAAAGCACGGGGCCGGGGGCTCGCCTCCTGCCTCATGGATGAAGGGATGCGGCAAGCGGAAATGAGCGGAGATGATTTCGCTGTCCTGGTGACCGATATTCCGGGTTTTTACAGCCGCTGGGGATTCCGTGACCTGGGGAAGTATTATACGGATATTCCACCACATCCACCCGTTCAGGGTTTCAGGGTTGGCCGGGCGGAAGGCGGAGAGATACTGAAAGCCTCATCGAATTTTTACCGGCGTACCGGTCTCACTGTACCTCTGCGTAATCCCGTTTCGATCCGAGCGCTTGAGGAACGTAACCGCTGGAGTTCTCTTTTTACGGCGGGGGAGAACCGGCCGGGATGGATCACGGTGGAGGCCGCCGGAGCCCGCTTGTACGCTTACCGCACATATAGAGGCGAGCGGGTGGATGTGCACGAATTTTTCTGGGAAGAAGAGACGAAAACAGAGGATGTGGTGAAACTTCTCTCCCTGTTGGGAGCCGCCTCAGCAAAACCCGTGCGCGTTTTCCAGCATCCGGATATTCTTACAGATGTCGGGCTTTTGCCGGTGAAGGACAAGGAAGCTGTCATGTGTGCCCGGTTGTCGACACGTGATACCGGGCGCATTCACCTTCCTCAACCGGAGTATTTTTGAGTATCTGGTATGAGCATGAACTGGTAATAATACACTTTGTTTCTTTTCTATGAAAAGACGAGAGTCTTGAGCGTCAGTAAGGGTGCATTTTTCAAATCCAAAGGGAACTCCCAAATACATCCAGGGAATAGGTAAAAATAATTTGCATAACTGAAAAGGATGATGTATAATACTTCCGGTTGAAAAAAGAGCCCCTTTAACGGCCTCTTTTTTCACGGCTTCATCCGCGAGCCCAGCCGCGGTACAGGACGCAGCATAATTTGAACCCGGTACCATAAACAATATGCGACACAGCTCAGGACCCAGCTCAGAGAGAGCACGATACAGCGCAGAACATGGTAACATGGTCTCACTACTCATCGAAGTATCTTTTTCTTAATGGGCTCGCGGTAAGCCACCCTCCCCTCCCCCCGCGGATATTCTTTCTCCGCTTGTGACATTCCAGCCCTGTAGATGCAGTAAGCCATATAAAGTGAGAAGTAAAAGGCCAGGTGACACAACCTCCAAGTAAAAAGTAAGTAAGGAGTGTGGAAGTGTTTATGCGAAAATCTCAATGAAGCAGACGCTTGGTACGGAATATGTACAAAAAAGTAAAAAAATAATTTCCATTATCACAAGAAACGAGCCCAGAAAGGAAGAAGCAGGGGAACGCACAGTGTATGGATAAAGCCGCTTACCAACCCCAGCGCGCTGAGCTTCCCCGCGCTGATCTGGTTGAGGACGACCAGGGTTGTATCCATACTGGTCGCACCACCGGCAGCCACTGCCGGCCACCCTCCCAGCCTGCGGTTCAAGGTTTCTGCTCCCACGAAAGCCAATATTTCCCGCATGAGATTGGACAAAAAAGCGGTTATGCCCAGGGCAGGTCCCGCAAGGTCTGTAATAAGTACACCGGCGAGGGAATACCATCCGAAAGCGGATGCTACCGTGACCCCTTGGGTGGGAGAAAGGCCGAATAAAGGTGCACAGAGCAGCGCAGCCACGATTCCTCCTGCCATCCCCGTGGCGGGGAGGAAGAGTACCGGCCATCCCAGCGCACGCACCGCCCGCCATGCTCCGCGGTTACGGGCAAGCTCCATTCCCACCCCCGCAACCAGCGCGAAAAGCGAGACTTGGATGACCAGGTCGAGATGCCTGAAGAACCATTCCGGGAGGACGCGGAAATACCCTACAATGATTCCGGAGCCCAGGGCGATGACCACTGAGCGGGTCACGAATCGACACCTCGAAGGCGGCCAATAATCATTCGCTCTCCAAGAAATGCGAGGAGGACACTCCCGGCCGTCGAGAAAACCGCCATTCCCATGGCTTGCCATCCCAGGCGGGAAAGAGCGCTGATAATCTGTGGATCAGAACCGATAGAGACTCCCATGGTGAAAAGGAGCACCACGAGTCCAAGCCGCATGATGCCGCCCGCCCGTGAAGCAATGGCTTGTGGAAGCCTGTGCCAACTACCGAGAAGGAATCCGAGTGTGAGTGCCAGAACAATGACGAACACAGGCTATATCTCCTTTCTTCTCAAGTCCGTGAGGAGTAAGTAAGGTG
>PWXL01000193.1 GCA_003561145.1 Candidatus Atribacteria bacterium | reverse complement strand
TATATTCAATTGCAAATTCGTACGTTTTTTTCATGTCATTGATTTCTCCAATGACAAATCTTGCTGTAAGATAGGTTCCCATCATTGTAAAACCTAGGTAGTAATCAGCTGCTATGTCGACATAGCGCGCAACAACGTTAAAAGAACCACCTGTGGGTGGTTCGGAAAATTCTAGTTCATATCCGGCTAATTCGCCTATTTCAATGATTTGATGTGAAAGCTTGAGATGATCAAATACACTTCTTGTCTGTGTCCCCCCTAACTTCCTGAGCGTTACCGTAACGTCCTGATCAAAGGCTCCGGCCGGGATGGTAACTTCCGCACCGTCACTGAGCGAGACGGTTCCACCCTCGTCGGCCTTGATAACAATCGCCTGCTCTTCCAGGGTTGGAGCTGGGGCAGTCGAGGGAATCACTCGGAATGTGCCACTGGTTACCAAAGCACGGCGATCCCCCTGAGGAATGAGCCTGAATTCATAGTTTCCAGGAATCCCAGGAGCTTTGAAGGTGAGGGTTCCGCTGGTTCTTCCTCGTAGATATTGAAAAGAAACAAAGGGATCCTGCTCTCCCGCTCCGGCTGGAAAGATAGCGATCATGTCTTCCTGGTTGCCCGGGGCATTGGAAAAAGTGAGAGTGATGGATTGACCAGGTTCAACTGAAGATGGAGAAGATGCGAGGGTCGCCACCCCACCGACGGTCACCGTATTGCTGGTAGCCAGTTTGGTCCAGCTGTTGTTCTCGAACATACGGAACTCATAGGTGCCGGCTGCCTGGGGGGCGGTGAAGGTGAGAGTGCCTGATTGATGGCTGTTGAGCCACTGGTAGGTGATGTAGCCCTCCCGGTCACCCACTCCGCTGCGGTACAGAGCGATGAAGTCTCTCTGGTTGCCGGGGGCACCGGCGTATTCCACGGTGATGGGCTGGTTGCGGTCAGCGGTTTGAGGAGAGGCTTCCAATGTGGGCTCTGTGCCGACGGTCACCGTATTGCTGGTGGCCAGCTTGGTCCAGGTGTTGTTCTCGAACATTCTGAACTCATAGGTGCCGGATTCCTCGGGGGCGGTGAAGGTGAGGGTGCCTGATTGATGGCCGTTGAGCCACTGGTAGGTGATGTAGCCCTCCCGGTCACCGACTCCGCTGCGGTAGAGGGCAACGAAGTCTCTCTGGTTGCCGGGGGCACCGGCGTATTCCACGCTGAGCGTTCCCTCGGCTTGGATCAGGCGGGGTGAGGCCTGGATGTGGGGCTGGCCCGGTCCTGGGCCAGGGGGGATGGGGAGCTTGGTTTCATCTGTGTGCTGGAGGTCGGGAGAAACGGATGGATTCTGCACAGGAGAACAGCCGAAGGCAAGGCCTGTGATGCAGAGAAGAAGAATCGCGATGTAAAGGTGAAAGTGTCTCATGAAAACCCCCTCCTTGGGAAAGAAAAATTTGTTGAAAATGCACGGAGTATATGCTGCATCAGTGTTGACGGAAAAACAACACATCTTTTCAAAAGAGAAATAATTCCCCAGATTTCCAGCATAATAGGAGTGCATACCGCAACCCTCGTGCCGGCTATTAAGTATTGAATGAATCACCTCGTGTTTTTCCTTCCTCTCATATCGCTTAAAAAGTATCCACCACGAGAACTCGCTCTCTGAGTATAGTGTGGTAATGCCCGGAGAGTAAGATTATTCTGCTTTTAATACTTCATCGGGCATGGGAAATTCGAAGCGAATGTGACCTGAGGATGGTACCTCTTCTTGATAATCCTTCTTAACATCCCAAACCATCGCCAATTGGTTTCCAACGGGTTGGTTATAAAGAGTTCTCACCACCCGGCTCACGGGCTCTTTGATTTCATTCATGTCATGACCGTGAGAATAATCCATCAAGCCGCCATCTGCGGTATGAGCCAAACCGATGGCGTGGCCTAACTCGTGCAAGTAGAGCTTTTCCAGGAACCATTCCGGTACTACCGGATTAATGCCGATTTCCGACTGGTATATTTCATAATTCCTCCAGGAGGTGTCAGAATATCCGGCAATCTGTGTCCCCACCAAGTTGTAATCGAAAAAGAACCTCACCGGACTGGTAGAATTTGTGCTTCTCACGAATTGCACCGGACCTCCGATAACCGCATTCCATACGTCAAGGATACTCCTCTGAAAATTATGATAACCCGTTTCATCGTATACTCCTTGTGTTCCGTCTCTCCACCTGACGATCCTGTTGCCTCCCCAGTGCATTCTGCGCATCAAGTCCAGAGTATCGGGATCGATGTCACTCACCACCACGGTATTGCTTGTCCCCACTTTCGTCCAGGTATTGTTCTGAAACATGCGGAATTCATAATGACCGATGGTGTAAGGCGCAGTAAAATACAGGGTGCCTGCTTCCTGGCCGTAGAGCCACTGGTAGGTGACATAACCCCCGCGGTCTGCTATACCGGTTTGGTAGAGGGCGATAAAGTCGCGCGAGTTGCCGGGTGCACCGGAAAAATCGACTCGTATGGTTTGCCCCGGAGATACCTGGGTTGGTGAAGCGGCAATTATGGCAGAACAATCAATATTGGCCTCGACTGTGTTGCTCGTTGCATAATACGTCCAGCCATCCGTGATCCGGAAAATGTATTTCCCTGCTTCATCCGGTGCGGTAAAGGAAAACGACCCTGCAGGTTCGGTGATTGGATACCACTCTTTATAGTAAATAATGGCAGAGTCCAAGGCATACATGTCCATGTAGAGGTTGCCGTACATAGATGAAGTGGGAGAATCATTATAGCTCACCGTTATGGTTTCCCCAGGGCGTATCGTGGTGGGCGAGGCATCGATGGTGGGCAGGCCTGCAACGGCAACCGGGTTACTGGTGGAAAGTTTCGTAAATGTATTATTTTCGAAGAGCCTGAATTCATAGGTCCCGTTCTCCTGAGGAGCTTTGAATTCTAACGTTCCCGCATTCTTGCCAAATAAATGCTGATAATACGTAAAACTCGAGTTTCCCGCTCTCACTTCATACATCCCAATCCAATCATAATGATTCCCCGGAGCTCCGGAAAAGGAAACTTCGATGGTATCACCCTGTTTGACTGATTCCGGGCTAGCCACAAGTGCTACCGGCTCACCACTTACCGTCACCGTATTGCTGATGGCTAGTCTTCTCCAGGTATTGTTCTCGAACAT
>PWXL01000167.1 GCA_003561145.1 Candidatus Atribacteria bacterium | reverse complement strand
GGATCAAACCATAGAAAGCCATCGGGACAGCCGAATATTTTTCGGAGAAAACTACATCGAAGCGGGGGGCCTGGAGACAGATATTGATTTTGAAAACCCCGAGTTTTTCCAGGTCACCTACGGCCGTTTTCTCATTCAAACCGAGCGATAGAAGGCCAAAAATCTCCCGTATCGAGGGTTTCGGGAGAATACATGGCTGGTTGAGCATTTCTTTCAGCCAGGAGCTTTCTTATTGTATCGGTTACGCGCCAACAGGCTTGGATAAACGATGAATCCGGGAAGAGAGTGCGATCTCCGGTGAAGCAGTCGAATAGGATACTTTCGTATGCCTCCGAGGTCGCTCCATCGAAAGATCCTGAATAACTGAAATTCAACCGGACGGGGAACGAGAAAAGCCCAAGCCCCGGTTTTTTCACATGAATAAGCATATCCATGCGCTCTTCGGGTTGGATCTCCACCTGTAAAAGGTTGGGTGGATCATTGTTGGAACGAAACACCACTTCAATTGATGCTTTGCGGCTGATCATCTTCTTTCCTGTGAGCAGCCGGAAGGGAACACCCCTCCAGCGGGAGGTATCTATGTAGAGAGGAAGACTAACCAGGGTTTCAACTATGGAAGAAGGGTTGTCTACCTCTTTCCGGTAGCCTTCGTACTGGCCAATATGTATTTTCTCTGTATCGGGCGGGATCAGGTGTTCGAGTATCTCTCTCTTTCTTTCACTCAAGGAGAAAAGGAAAGCGTCGCATTCCTTGCGGTCCGGTTCGCAGAGTGGTGGTGAATCAGCGGTCATAAGGGTAAGAAGCTGCAGTAAATGGTTTTGCAATATATCGCGTATGGCCCCCGTTTCTTCATAAAACTTTCCGCGTTTTCCGACTCCTGAGCTTTCACACACAGAGATACGCACTTCAGAAACAAAATCCCGATGCAGAATGCGCTCCAGAAAGGTGTTTTCCGCCTTCAAAACGATAAGATTCTGGACGGTGTTTTTCCCCAGGTAATGGTCGACGAAGAATGTATCTTCTTCTGAAAAACACCGCTTCACAGCTTTGTCGAGTTCCTGAAAACTTGCGGCATCAGCTCCGAAGGGTTTTTCCAGGATGATTTTTCGCCGTAACTTGGATATGTGTGGTACTACGAAAGTTGAGAGGAGTTCAAGGATTGGTTGGTACAGGGAGGGGGCGACTGCCAGGTAAAAGAGCACTTCATCGGAGGAAGTCAGTCCAGCCCGCTCTGGAAAATTATGATAATCTTCTTCCTTGAGGGCATCTGAGCGAAGATAACGGGTGCGTTGGAGAAGTTCTTCGGCGGCCTTTACATCTTTATTCTGTATGGTGTGAAAAAGATGTTTTTTGTAGCTTTCTTTATCATTGTAGCGGCGACCCACCGCGGTTACAGAAAAATCGGTGAGGCGCTTATCCCGGGTAAGGGAGCAGAGGGCGGGAAAAATTTTATCCGTGAAGAGGTTTCCCGTAGCACCGAAAAAGACAAAGGTTTTCATGGCGTGATTGACTCGAGAAATGCCCGCACCGGGGAGCCATCTCCTTCCCTGATGAGAAGAGGATAGGCTCGAAAGAAATATCGCCCCGGCATGGCGTGTTCCAGTGCCAGACCTTCAAAAACCAGGATATCCCGGCCCAGGAGTGCACGATGAGTGGGGTGACCGGGCTGGTTGCGTTCTATGCCTAAAGAATCGATGCCAACCCCTTTTATACCTTGTTGTGCTAAAAATTCGGCCCCGGATTGGGAAAGATAGATGAAATCTTCACGGTTGCGGTCGGTATAAGAATTATCAGTACGAATAAGAATGAATTCGGCTTCGCTGAAACGGTTTTTGAAGGGCAAAAGATGTGATTCTTCGACTGCTTCTACACCGCGTACCTCCACTACTTCGGCCAGTCCATGAAAATACCGCAGGGAAAAAAGATCTATGGTTTTTCCCCCCTCCACCATGTGAAAGGGCGCATCAACATGAGTGCCGGTATGGGCGTCGAGAGTGATGCGGCTTTCGTTTGCTCCCTCGCTGAGTGTACGGGTTCGCTCAATCTTCGGCCTGCGCTTGGCATTACCCTTATACGTAGGCGTATCAGCATCAAGGGGCAGGGAGATATCGATAATAGCCATAACGCACCTCCTTTCTTCTATTATTCTACATAAATCATCTTTTTCGTCATCCCCCCATCTACAACAATGTTCGTCCCGCTCACGAACCCCGCTTGAGGAGAGACTAAAAACACGCACATTTCGGCGATGTCTGTGGGTTTTCCTACCCGCCCGGCAGGGTGCTGCTGGTGATCGATATCCCTCAAGGGAGGAGAAGGGGGAACACCTTGCTTTTTCCAGCCGGATGTGTCGATCCAACCGGGGCTCAGGCAAACAACCCTGATTCCCCGTTCCCCCAGGGAGATTGCCAAAGCGTGTGTGAGTGCCACCACCCCACCCTTGGAGGCCGCATAGGCTTCCGTGTGAGGTTCTGACTGAAAGGCCCGGGTGGAGGCGATGTTGATGATCACGGAACCCGGGGCCATAAAGGGCGAGAGTGCTCGTGCAGTGAGGAAGATACTTTTCACATTGACCGCGAGTACCCGGTCCCATTCTGAGGGTTCACATTCTGCGAGAGGACGGTTGAGAAAAATACCGGCATTATTTACCAGGACATCCACCTTTCCCCACGCATCGAGAAGCTTGCTCGATGCGTTTTCAACGGATGCGGGTTCTGCTACGTCACAAGCCAGGGGAAGAAGCAAATTCTTCTGTGCCCGGAAAAGGCCCGTGAGCTCGCTCAGCGCTTCCCGGTCAATATCCCAGGGAGAGACAAAAGCCTGTTCTCGAAGGAAGGCTTCACATATTGCCCTTCCGATGCCCTGAGCTCCTCCGGTAACCACAACTTTTCGTTTGGGTGACTCTGGCATGTATTGCTTCCTCATCTTTTGTCTTTATCCAAAGAGTAAACGGCCTATCTGAAAAACCGCAAGTGATACAAGGTACGCAAGCGCCGTGAGATACACCATGGCGAATCCAACCCACTTCCACCCGGCTTCCCGCTTAATGGCTGCCAAAGTAGCGACGCAGGGTATATACAACAGGGAAAAGACCATGAAGGAAAAAGCCGATACCGGGGTAAAATATGCGGATAAGGCCTCCGTAAGACCGGCTTCTCCCCCAAAAAGGGTCCCCAGTGTTCCTACCACAACTTCTTTTGCCACTGTTCCGAAAATGAGGGCGACAGAAGCTTGCCAGAAACCAAAACCCAAAGGACGGAAGAGGGGCGCGAAAAACTCTCCGAGTTTTCCCATCAGGCTGTCGATGGAAGCGTACTCCACTCCCACCGGGAGGGAGGCGAAAAGCCATACCAAAACGACTACAAGGAAAATTATGGTTCCGGCCTTACGCAGGAAAAGATAACTCTTGCGCCATGATTCAGACAGGACGTTTTTTGGTGATGGAATACGGTATATGGGGAGCTCCATGATCAGGGGTGCCACTTCGCCCTTGAAAAGGGTTTTTCGTAACACCCAGGCAACCGTGATGGCCGATATGATCCCCACCAGGTACAAGGTGAACAATATCGTTCCCTGGTAACGGGAGAAAAAGAGCGAAGTGAACAGGAGAAATATGGGAAGCCGTGCTGAACAGGACATAAGTGGAACCACGAGAAGGGTCAGTTTACGGTCCCGTTCTGATTCAAGTGTACGGCAGGCCATTACTCCGGGCACAGAGCATCCGAAACCGAGAAGCATTGGTATAAAGGATTTTCCGTGCAGACCAATGGCATGCATCAGGCGGTCCATTACAAAAGCGCCCCGGGAGAGGTAACCGGAATCTTCCAATATCGAGATCATCAAAAAAAGAATAAATATATTGGGAAGGAAAACCAGGATAGCCCCTATTCCTCCAAGCACACCTTCCCCCAGTAAAGACCCCAGCCAGGGGATGCCCACTCCACCGAAAAAGGTGATAACTGCCTCACCCATCACTTCGAAAGCACCTTCTATGCTTTCTTCAAAGAATTCACCCAGGAAAAATGTCACCTGGAATGTGAGCCACATGAGGAGAAGGAAAATCGGTAAACCGAGATAGCGGTGGCAGAAATACCTATCCAGCCGGTCGGTGAGCTTCATACGGCGGCTTACTGTGGAGCGGGAGTGAAAAAATTCTTTGACGAATCCATGGATGACTGCATAGCGTTCCTCTGCGACCACTATCTCTGGTTCTTCCTGGTATTCTGCTTGCACGGCTTGCCTCAATGAACGCAGGTGTCCAGCGAAAACTTCGCGGTTTTCTTCAGGCAATGAGGAAAGGAGGTTTCCATTTACCTCAAGGTCACCTTCTAAAAGCTTTATGGCGACCCAGCGTACGGGGAAACCGATAACCGGATGGTTTGGAGCGGCACATTCCCCACAAGCAAAACAGGAAGAAGTTTGTATATCATGGTGACATGAATCCTCAATAAGTTTTTCCGTTTGCTGAAGAAATTTTTCCATTTTTTCAGGAAAGGGGAAGGTGCGGGGTCGGCGAGGAGCTTGCAGTGATTCCACGATAGCCTTTTTCAATTCATCAATGCCCTGCCGGCGGAAGGCCACTGTTTCAACTACCGGTACTCCCAGGAAACGGGAAAGCTCTTTCGAATTCACTTCAATTCCCCGCTCTTTGGCCTCGTCCATGAAATTGAGGTCAACCACGAGATTGACGCCCATTTCCATGAGTTCGAATACCAGGTACATGTTGCGTTCCAGGTTGGAAGCATCGACAATGACAACGACGGCGCCCGGTTGTTCCTGGGAAATGAATGAGCGGGCGATACGTTCATCAAGGGAATAGGGTGAAAGGCTGTACAATCCTGGAAGGTCAACCATCGCCACCTGCTGACCTTCATACGTAAATCGACCTTCTTTTTTTTCTACGGTCACTCCCGGCCAGTTTCCTACTTTTTGGTGTGAGCCGGTAAGAGCGTTGAACACAGAGGTTTTTCCCACGTTGGGGTTTCCGATCAAGGCTACGGTTGGCAGTTTATGAGTTTGCACATCCCGGTATGAGCGGGCATATTGTGTGGTTGATTTCATGCAGAATTCCTCCTGGATAATTCATTTCGAACCAAGATACGGTGAGCGATCCCACGGCCCAGTGCGATGCGGCTCCCTTCCACATTCACCATGAGTGGGCCGCAGCCACCGGTGGTGATAAGCTCCAGGCGCTTACCGGCCTGGACACCCATGGAGAGAAGCTTTCCGGTGAACTCCCGACCTCCGCGCAGATCTGCTACTTCATAAGTCCCGGGAGAGGCCATGGTGAGGGGGAAAGCTTTGTCAGGGGCTATATCTTTTCGACCTTGATGCATTTGGCTTCCTCTTTTCTGAGACTGAGATGGTACCCACGCAGCACGACATCAACCGGATCTCCCAGGGGAGCCACCCGTTCTATGACTATTTCCTGGCCTGGGGTCAATCCCATGGCGATGAGGCGCTGACGGAGGAAAGCATCACCACTGACCTTTATCACTTTAAGTGTGTCTCCCTTGCCGAATTGGTCCAAGGTTGCGTACATATCACAAATCATTCCCTTCTCATATGAGTCGGCGAAACGACGGAACTTTTCCTGTACATCACTGTTACGTTCGAAGAAAAAACAGAGAGCAGACAAAGCATCGAAAAACTGCCTGTCCATATGGTGTTCTATACCGCAAGTCAACTTACGGGCATGTTCCGGCTCTACCCCGAGAACCTGGTCCAGGAAACGATACACCACGAGGTTGCGTTCGAAGGTCCGCTGGGCCACCTCTTGACCTGGCTCGGTAAGGCGGATGAAATCACCTTTTTCATACAGTACGTAACCGGCTTCCTTTAAGCGATTCACCGCTTCAACCACCGAGCTTGCACGTACAGCAAGCTTTTTGGCCACGTCCTTCACGCGGGCCATTCCCTTTTCGTTCTCTTCATGGAAGATTGCCTGTAAATAATCCTCCAGCGTTTCAGTAAGCGCCAATACAGACACCTCGGTAATAATATTAGGTTAACCTAAAAATATTTTATATTCCTATTTTGATTTGTCAAGAAAATTTTCACTCTTTGTCGCTCTTTTTTACAAAGACCGTAGAGAAAAGATATAATAATATGGTAATGACGGTGTTGGTACGTAACACTCATTTTTTATGCAGGGAAGAAGAAGACAGAAGAACGGAGCATCATTTGGCGTGTTATCTTCTTTTTGTAGCGCTGAGGGAAGCAAAACATATTCAGGTGGGGAAACTTGGCAGGTTTTATTTTCCCTCCGGCCAATATGTCTACGTGGGCAGGGCGAAGAAAAATATTGATGCCCGTTTACGAAGGCACAAAAGTAAAGAAAAAACACTGCGCTGGCATATCGATTACGTTCTTGCGTACGCTAGGGTAGTGAAGACGAAAGTGTATTCAGGAAATGATGAATGTGGTCTGGCCCAGTCTCTATTAGCGCAAACGGGCTTTACCGTGCCGGTTCGAAAATTCGGTTCATCCGATTGTTCTTGTGTTTCACATTTTTTTTATAGTGAGGATGGTAAATGAAAGTTGATGTATACAAATATCTCTATTTGGAGGTTTCATCCGTGGGGAAACGTGCCGAAGTACAAACTGCTTTAGACCATTGCGAGCCTGACAAGATACCTTTGGACATTGGTGGCACCTGCTGCAGCAGCCTGCACCGCTTGTGTTATCAGAATCTGCGCAAACACTGGGGGATGCCGGAAGATACAGAGGAAGAGCTACTCTCGGTTGTCATGCAGACGATATTACCAAAGAAGGATTTCATGGACAGGATAGGGGCGAGTTGTTGGAACATTCCCTTGCATGAACCTTCGAACTGGCAACTTGCTATAGAAGAGAACGAAACTGAAAAATGGTTTGTCGATGAGTTTGGAATTACTTGGAAAATGCCTAAAAGCCAGGGGTTGTATTTTGACCTCTCTTCAACACCATTGCTACAGGTTCCAGATGAAAAACTGTATGATTTCCCCTGGCCCGACACAGCCGATCCCTTGAGGGTCAAGGGAATCAGGGCTACTGCTCAAAAGATTCTCCAGCAACAGGACCGAGCTTTGATCGTTGGACCCAGTGTTCCTCCAAACCTGCTTGAGACATTTACTTGGCTCCATGGTTTTGAGGAGGGATATGCGACGTTGATAAGTAACCCGAAACGGTCCGAGCTGATTTTAGAAAAACTGACACATTTGAAAATAGCGCTCTGGGAGAATATCCTTGATGAAATCGGTGATATAATAGACGTGGTTTTTGAGGGAGATGACCTGGGAGGTCAAAACGGCCCACTTATTTCACCGGCTCTTTACCGGAAGTCGATTAAGCCCTGGCACGCCAAGCTCTTTGCCGCCATTAAGAAAAAGACAGCGGCAAAAATCCTCCTCCATTCGTGCGGGAGTATCTATGAGTTGTTGCCTGATATCATCGAGACGGGAGTTGACGCCATTAACCCAGTCCACTTGAGCGCAAAAAATATGGAACCGGAAAAGCTGAAACGCGACTTTGGCGATGACCTCACTTTCTGGGGCGGCGGGTGTGACCCTCAGGAGATATTACCTCACGGATCCCCTCAACAGGTAAAAGACGCGGTGAAAAAATCGATTGACACATTAGCCCCGGGTGGAGGGTTTGTTTTCGGGGCTGTTCATAATATTCAACCTGATGTCCCTATTCAAAATATAGAAGCACTACTCGAAGTATATGATATGTATTCTATTCCTAATGGAGCAGCTTAGAAAATACCTTAAGACCCATTTGTACTTTGATTTTATTTCTTGAAACCACAATTTCGTTTGTGTTTTTCAGTCTCTTGCATAACAGATGCCTGGACTGAAAATTCGTATTCAGCTGATACCTTCCTGAAAGCTTGTATTACGGGCTTCTTAGTTTCAATTTCTCTGTATAACAGGGTTTTTTGGCTTGCTTTGGTTTATCCTGATTGTTAAATATGGGTTAAGTATGGGGTAATATGGATACAGTATTTTGTTGTTATAGCTGTATATATAGCTGTATGTAGAATCCATAAGTGAAATGTGCCTTATAAGTATTTACATTTGACACGAGAAGAGTGAAGTGTTATCCTTTATTGTGAAATATATGTTGTGTAACATATGTTACATTTGTCAGTTTATCACATGTTATTATGAGGAGGTGATAGGTGGATGGAATGAGATGAAGGAAGTTATTCCCAGGAATTTGGGAGTGTTCCATATTACGGAAACCTTAGAAGGGAGCTCATTAAAAAGTGAAAAAATTCAAATTTGTGCCGGTGTTGATGGTTACAGTTCTATTGGTTTTTATTGCCGGAGTGGCGCTCGCGGATGTTACGGAAATAACGATTTGGCATACTCGTAGGGAATATATTCCCGTTGACCGTTACGAAGAGTTCCATGCGGCCAATCCTCATATTAGGATTAACTATGATGCCGTACCTTGGGAAGAACAATTTTCCGCATACTTAAGAGCCTTTGTGGTAGGGAATGCTCCTGACATTTTTCATCTTGAACATGGGGTAATTCCGATGTTAGCCGAACAAGGTATGGTCAAAGATATGACAGCGATCAAGACGATGTGGGAAGAAGAAAATCCTGATGATTTTCAGGATTTGGCACCTTTATCTTGGACGGCGTTAGCTTATGATGGAGTCATTTATGGTATGGGTCAACAACCCTTCACCCGGCAATTGAATTACCGCATAGATCTCTACGAGGAAGCCGGTCTTGATGCACCTGTGTACTGGGATGAAGTGCTCGACAACGCCCGCAAGCTCCGCACAGACGACATGCTGGGTTATGCCCAGGAAGGCTCGAGGCTTGCGATGCCGGAGAAAACATACAACATGTACCAGCAGATGGGCGGGCAGTTCCCCGGAAACGTCATCCAGCTTGATTCAGAGGCCGGGATAGCAGTGCTTGATTTCCTGCAGACGATCATGCGCGAAGGTCTTGCCCACCCCGACACTCTCTCCTGGGACCATGCCCACATGCGGGCAGCATTCATCGAAGGAAACACGGCGCAGAACTTCATGGGCGCACACATGTATCCGCTCGTGCAGCAGAATTTCGAATACAACGTGGACTGGGCTATCGTTCCCCTGGTAAAGAGAAGGGGTGCAGAGGATGAGGCAACTTTCGGAGCAAACGTATTCGGGTATATCCTGAGCTCGCAGTCTGAAGCCCCGCTGGAAGACATCATGAAAGTCCTGCAGCACTTGGCTAGCCCTGACATCATGGCGGAGATCAACTGGGATTACGCCCCGGGTATACGGGCATCCGTGTACCATCGTCCAGAATTTGTGGAAAACCTTCCCTGGTGGGATGATGTTCTTCTCGAAGCCATAGCTTTTGCAGAAGCGTTCCCAGTCCATCCAAAATCACCGCTCATGTATGAAATCATTCACGATGCCAGGCAGGAAGCCCTCTCGGATCCCGATGTTGATGTAGCGGAAATGGCAGCCCGCCACCAGGCAGCGATCAATGCCCTGCTTGACTGAGAAGTGTTTCCTGCATACATAACCAAACCCTGGTAGAGACATATCGCATAACCTCATATTTGCTTCATATGAGGCGATAGAGGGAAGGCACTGTTTTTTATGGGGGGTGTAGAAGGGGGCTTCTCTTTTCCACCCCCCCCATAAAAAGAGAGATATAAGTTTCCAAGCGAACCAACCTTGCTAGGCCATCACTGATGTTTGCAAAGGAGTGAGTGTATGTCCGTAGAACAAGGAGTAATGGGAAAACCCCCTTCAGCCAGGAAACGCCTGAGGTTGAAAACGGTGTTTCCGTATCTCTTGATTTTCCCCGCCATCTTCATGGTAATATGGATCCTGGGGATTTCCGTCATTGAATCATTCATTTTATCCCTGCAACGTTTTCCCTTCTTCATTACCGGTGTTCCGGAGTTCGTGGGGGTACAGAATTATCTCGATCTGTTTCGCAGCATGGTGTTTCAGTCCTCCTTGCGGGTGTCTCTTATCTTCGTTGCGGGATCGATCGCCCTGGGCATGCTCATCTCCCTGGGGTTCGCCCTGGCCCTCTATAAGCTTGTCAAATCACGTCGTTATTTCTCCGCCCTGGCGCTCTTGCCCTACCTGATATCGGGTGTCGCGATCGGCACCATGTGGCGCTTCCTCTTTTCCGGAGACGTCGGCCTCATCAACATGATACTCAGGAGCATCGGCCAAAGTGGTGTCGCCTGGTTCAGCAACCCTACCTGGGCCCTGCTGATCCTCATTCTGGCCAACGCCTGGGGAAGGTCCCCCGTGTCCACCATGGTCATGCTGTCGGGTCTGCAGAGTATCGACCCGGAGATCTACGATGCTGCCAAGATCGATGGCTGTACCCCCTGGAAAACCCTCTGGCATGTCACGCTGCCCCAGATCAAGCCCCAGTTCGGCTTCAGCCTGATATGGCTCAACTTCGTGGCCTTTTCCATGTTCGATATCGTGTTGGCCATGACCAGGGGAGGGCCGGGCCGCTCCACCGAGGTCCTGGCGGTGCGCATGTACTACCTGGCCTTTGAGCACTTCGATGTGCCGGGCGGAGCCGCCATCCTCATCATGCTTTTGCTGGCCAACATCATCGTGAGCGCGGTGGTGCTCAAGTACTTCAAGGTATAGGAGGAAACAGGATGAGCACACATACAACACGCCCTATGTCACAAGCACTGGTAGCCGTGAAAAAACACCTGGTATGGGTCGTCATCGCCATCTTGGTGATCTGGACCGTATTGCCCTTTATCTGGACGGTTTCCTCTTCCTTCAAGTCCACCATGGAGATCTACCGGGTTCCCCCCACCCTGATCCCGCGGGATTTCTCCCTGCACGGCTACCAGGGAGCGGTCGGTTTTGAAGGGTTTTGGCGGTACTGGTTCAATACCATCTTTATCGCCGGGAGCACCACCATTCTCGTTTTGTTCATCGGCGTTTTGGGAGCCTACGGCTTTGCCCGCCACGCCTTCTGGCTGCGCGGGCCGCTTTTACTGTGTATCCTGGTCCCCCGTATTCTCCCCCGTGCCGGTCTCATCGTCCCCCTCTATGTCCGCTTTGCCGAGATGGGTTTGATCAACACTTATGCCGCCCTGATCATCGCCTATGTGGCAAGCGGTGTCCCCCTGGCCACCTGGATCATCACCGGGGCCTTCGGGGCGGTACCCAAGGACCTGGAAGATGCGGCGAAGATGGACGGGGCCAGCATGTGGAAGCACCTGTGGCACGTCTACATTCCGATAGCGCTTCCGGGGGTGATCACTGCGGCCACCCTCACAGCAGTCGATGCCTGGAACGAGTTCCCCTTTGTGCTCGCCTTCACCACCGGTCCCCAGGTGCGCACCTTGCCCTATGTGCTCTACATGCTGCGGGCCACCGAGGGCATAGAGGACTGGCCCTTGGTCAACGCTTTTGTGGTTTTGACCATCATTCCGATTATCATAGCCTATCTCAGACTGGAGAAACACGTGGTAAAGGGGATGACAGCCGGAGCGCTGAAATAGGGGATTGTTGCTACCATGACTTGTTTACAAACCAAAAAAGGTTCCAAGTAAATAACTATAAAACAATCCTGTTCATTGAGGAAAGGAGTAAAGTTCCATGAAAGCTGCTGTTTTGATAGAAGCAAAGAACGTAGTCATTCAAGACGTTCCTGAACCTGTTATGAGTAAACCAAATCAAGTAAAAGTTAGAGTGAAAAGTGTGGGTGTGTGTGGTTCAGATGCCCATTTTTACCAGGATGGTCGTTTAGCGGACTGGGTAGTTGAAAACCCATTAATTCTCGGTCATGAGTGTGCGGGGGAAGTGGTAGAAGTTGTTCCTGGAGTTAACCGAGTAACCGTGGGTGATCGCGTAGCGGTTGAACCAGGTATTCCTTGTCGAAAATGTGAGTGGTGTAAACGGGGTGAATATCACTTATGCCCTGAAATGGTATTTATGGCGGTTCCCGGGGTGAATGGTGCATTTGCTGAATACGTCCTCAGTGAAGAAGACTTCCTTTTTCCACTGCCTGAGAAAATGACCTTTGAAGAAGGCGCATTGATG